>JBPYEE010000376.1:0-11961 GCA_051985095.1 Vicinamibacterales bacterium
GGAAGATCCTGCGCACCGGCGTGCTCGCGGGCGTCCTGGAGCGACGCGCGCGATTGCCGCGTCGTGTTGATGCCGCCGTTGGCTGCCGATCCGGCGTTTACGACCGAATTGCCCATCCGCCGTCGCGTTCGAGCTGCTGCCGGCTCACACACCAACCGGTCTCGAGCGGCGCGTGCTCGGCATCACCCGAGCGCGCTACCTTGGCCACCGACCGCGTCGCGGTCGGTGCCGGTGATGGCTGCACGGTGAGTTCGTAGATGTCGTCCTGGGGCCGCGTGTGGCGGATCGGGTTCGTGGTGCTGTGCGCGGGATGGTGGCTGCGGAAGCTTGGATGGATCCAGCCCGTTGGTCAATGGGACTTCCGCCTGTATTACGCCGCCGCGCAGGCCTGGCGGGCGGGGCTGGATCCGTACGACCCGCGGATTCTGCCGCCCGACTTATTCCAGCAGGGTATACGGTTCAGTTATCCGCCCTACGCGCTCGGGTTGTTCGCGCCGTTCACGGCCCTGCCGGTCACGATCGCCACACAGCTCTACCTGGTTTTGAAGACGATCGCGCTTGGGTTTCTCATCAGCATCTGGAATCGACTGCTCCACACCACAATCACGGATCCTGTCTGGATCTTGTTTCTCATGTTCGCGTATTCGAGCGCGATCTTCGCTGACGTCATCAGTGGCAACGTCACGACGTTCGAGCAGCTGCTGATCTGGATCGGCGTGCTCGCGGTGCTTGAACTGCGGTACTGGCCGTTCACGGCGGCAGTTGTGGCGGCGTCGCTCTTCAAAATGACGCCGATTGTGCTGCTCGCTGTCTGTCTGGCCGCGCCGGATCGACGGCGATATCGCTACCTGGCCGCAGGTATTGGCGCGTTCGGGGCCATTCTGTTGGCCAGCTGGATTGCCGCCCCGCAGCTGATGGCGGGGTTCATGCGGTCGGTGGCTCCGAATAGCAGCGAACGGGGTTGGCTCAATCCTGCCGCGCTGCCTCTGGCGACCGATCTTTCGGTTCTGATGGGCGGAGCCTTCCGCGTGAGCCTTTCGCCCGCCAGCCAATTCGTCGTCTACCTTGCCATCGTCGTGGCGGTTCTCATCCCGACGGTCGTGACGATCCGGCGCGTCGCACAGAGCGCGCTCCCGAACCGCACGGAATTGATCGTGTATGTCGCGTTCCTGGCGGCAGCCCTGGTTCTGCCTCGCTTCAAGAACTACAGCTACACATTGCTGATTGTGCCGACGTACTACATCGCCACGCGCTCGACGCATCTCCGCACGGCCGTGCCCCTGCTGCTGCTCGTGTGCCTGCCGGTGTACAGCTGGATTACGACGCCGGCGAACCTCGCGCTGCTCGCGGACTATTCGAAATGGCTCACAGCACTGGGCGCGTGGGGCCTGTACCTCTATGAAACGCGCGCGGGCGCGCCGCTGCTGGCAGGCGCCGAGGTGACGTGACGCAGCCGGCTGAGCGGCGGCTCGTCGATCACCCGGAACGGATCGCGCCGACGGCGTATCTCGAACTGTTGATGAACCTGACCCGGCGCGAGGTCAAAGGACGCTATAGCCAGTCGCTGTTCGGGTTCGGCTGGGCCGTGGCGCAACCGGTGGCGACGATGCTCGTGTTCACGCTGGTGTTTTCCCGACTGGCCAACATCCTGGCAGACGTGCCGTATCCGGTGTTCGCGTACGCGGGCCTCGTGCCCTGGTTCTTCTTCCTCAACAGCGTCAACTCGGGCACGATGAGCCTCGTGCAGTACCGCAATATCGTGACGAAGACCTATTTCCCGCGCGAGATCATTCCGCTCGCGCAGGTGGCCTCGCGGCTGCTCGATTTTGGTGCCGCGGCGCTGTTTGTGGCCGCCCTGATTGCGTACTACCGGATCGGGCTCACGCGCTGGGCGCTGCTTGCGCCCGGACTGTTCGTGCTGCTCATCGCGTTTACGATCGCAATCACGCTCGTCACGTCGGCCGTCAACGTCTTTTACCGCGACGTCAACCCGGTGGTGCAAATCGGGCTGCAGCTGTGGCTCTACGTCACGCCGATTGCGTATCCGCTGTCGAAAGTGCCGGAGCGGTGGCGCCCCTGGATCGCGATTAACCCGCTGAGCGGCGTGATTGAGGGCTTCCGTTCGGCAATCGTGTATGGCCGTCAGCCGGAGTGGTCCCTGCTGGTGCAATCGAGCGTCGTCACGGCCATCGCGCTCCTGTTCTCCATCGGCCTCTTCAAGCGGCTGGATCGCTATTTCGCGGATGTCATCTGAGTCGACGGCAATACGTCTGGAGCGGGTCACGAAGCGCTACCGGACCGGCCGCTCGCGCACCCTCGTCGACGGCCTGGCATCGACCTGGGATCGTCTCCGTGGCAGGCGGGGTGAGGTCTTCAGTGCCGCGCATGGACGCATCGACGCGTCGATCTTCGCGCTGCGGGACGTCACGTTCGACGTCGCCGAGGGGACCGGACTCGGCATCATCGGTCCGAATGGCGCCGGCAAAACGTCTCTGCTGAAGTTGATTTCGCGCGTGACCTGGCCCACAACGGGTCGAGTCCGCGTCGCAGGACGTGTGGTGTCACTCATCGAACTCGGTGCCGGCTTTCATCCCGAGTTGACCGGGCGCGAGAATGTGTACCTCGGCGCGGGACTGTTCGGCCTGACGCGGCGGGAGATCGATCGACGGTTCGATGACATCGTGCAGTTCGCCGGCGTCGAACAGCTGATCGACATGCCGATGAAGCGGTATTCCTCAGGGTTGTACGCGCGGCTCGGCTTCAGCGTGGCCGTGTACAGCCACCCCGATATTGTGCTCGTCGACGAAGTGCTTGCCGTGGGCGACGCGGCGTTCCGGCGGCGCGCGCTCGAGGCGCTGCAGCGACTGATCGGCGACGGCAAGACCGTGCTCTTCATCTCGCACGACATGTGGAACGTGCGACGGCTCTGCGATCGAATCGTCTGGTTGGACAGGGGCCACGTGCGCGCCATCGGGAGGACCGACGAGATCGTGGACCGCTACACCGAAGAGATGAACGTCCGCGCGCTCGAGAACGCCGCCAACCCGCTGCAGACCCACCGCGCCGGGACCGGCGAACTTCGCTTCACCGAGATCGATGTGATCGATGAGGCGCAGACGCCGGTCACGACCGTCGCCGAGGGGGGGCCGCTGACGGTGCGTGCCGTCTACGCCGTTCACGCGCGCGTGGCGTCGGCCGTTTTTCAGGTGGCGATCATCGACGCCGACACCGGACTCGTTATCGCCACCGCGGCGTCCGCGCCTGTCGAAGCGCT
This sequence comes from Vicinamibacterales bacterium, assembly GCA_051985095.1. Taxonomy (GTDB): domain Bacteria; phylum Acidobacteriota; class Vicinamibacteria; order Vicinamibacterales; family CAVVIG01; genus Gp6-AA45. The sequence continues at coordinate 3,275 of JBPYEE010000376.1, forward strand.
CGCGGAGCCGCAGGGCTTCGGCGCGATCGACTGCACCTTCGACTCGTTGCCGCTGCGGCCGCGTCAGTACGCGTTGCGCCTGACGATCACCGATGCGCACCAGCTGATGGCCTACGACGTCGTCTCCGCCGGCCCGCGGTTCGTCGTCACCTCCGGCGGTCCGGCGCACCATCCGACCGATGATGACAGCGGCGTCGTGTCGCTGCCGTATCGATTCGGAACGCCCGCCCGCCTCGTGTCCTGACGTGTGTGGCATTGCCGGATTCGTCTCCACCAACAGCGAAGCCGCTGATCCACGGCTCGTGTCCGGCATGATTGACACCTTGCGGCATCGCGGTCCTGACGACCGAGGCGTCTGGTCGTCGGGTCCTGTCGCGGTCGGTGCGGCCCGGCTGAGCGTGATCGACGTCGGCGGGGGTCACCAGCCGATCTCGATCGACGGCAATCGCATCACCGTCGTGCAAAACGGAGAGATCTACAACTACGTCGAGCTCAAGCGAGATCTCGAGCGACGCGGCCGCTCGTTTGCCACCGAGTCGGACACCGAAGTCATCGCCGCGCTGTACGCGGAATACGGAGTAGCGGCGTTCCAGCAGATGCGCGGCATGTTCGCGATCGCTATCTGGGATGCGGCACGCCAGCGCTTGCTGCTCGCGCGTGACCGCGTTGGCAAGAAGCCGCTGTACTACGCGCAGACCGCCAACGGGCTGTTGTTCGCCTCGGAGGCCAAGGCGCTGCGCGCCGCGCTGCCGGGCCCGGCCGCGGTGGCTTCCAGACCGCTGCTCGAATTCCTGACGTTCGGATACGTGGCCTCCGAAGCGGCAATCTTCGAAGGCATGCGGCGGCTGCCGCCTGCCACGATCGCGGTCCTCGACTGCGGCCAGCCGCTTCGTTTCGAGCGCTACTGGACATGGCCGGCAGGCGCCGATGTCGGTCTGACCGACACCGAGTACCTGGAACGACTCGGCGCCGAGTTGGATGCCGCGGTCCGGATCCGTCTGCGCTCGGATGTCCCGCTTGGAGCGTTCCTCAGCGGCGGTCTCGATTCGGCGGCCGTTCTCGCCTTGATGGCGAAACACTCCTCGCGACCGGTCCAGACGTTCTCGATTGGCTTTGACGATCCCGAGTACGACGAACTCGACGCCGCGCGCGCCACAGCGCAGGTGTTTGGCGCCGAGCATCACGAGGCCGTTGTCCGGCCCGACTGCGTCGCCATCGCGAACCGTCTCGCATGGCACTACGATGAACCGTTTGCCGACGCGTCGGCGATTCCGACGTTTGTCGTCGCAGAGGTCGCCCGCCGCCAGGTGACCGTCTGTTTGACCGGCGACGGCGGCGACGAGCTGTTCGCGGGCTACACACCCTATGCGCTGGCGCTCAGCCGATCGGCGACCGCTGTCGCGCGTGGGATGCGGACAATTGTGGGACTCGGGGCGCGCTGCGTCCCGGTGCATGCGCGGGGCAAGGGTCGGCTGCAGACGCTGGCGCTCGGACCCGAAGGCTGGTTCGTGTGGCGACGGACCGTCTTTCCCGATTACTTGCTGCGGCGCATCGCGAGTCCGGATCTGCTGCGCATGTCCGACCGTGCACCGCAGGCCGACGCAACCGACGATCTGGCCGCGGCGGCGGGCCCGCTGCTGTCGCGGCTCCAGCGGTGGGATCAACATCACTACCTGCCCGGCGACATCCTCGTCAAAGTTGATCGAGCCACGATGGCGCACGGGCTCGAAGCGCGGTGCCCCTTGCTCGATCATTGTGTGATCGAAGCGGCGGCACGGCGGGCGTCGTCGCACCATGCGAGCGCGACCGCCACCAAGCAGCTGTTCAAGCGGCTCGTCGCTCCCTGGCTGCCTGTCGAAACCGTCGCGCGGCCAAAGATGGGCTTTGGCGTGCCGCTGCGCCGCTGGTTCAGCGAGGGGCTGATCGGCTGGGCGCGCGATATCCTGCTTGACCGGCGAACGCGCGAGCGCGGCTGGACGGAGACGCGCGAAGCCGCCCGACTGCTTGAGCAGCATCAGCGCGGCGCGCGCGACCATGCGAAACGCATCTGGTGTCTGGTGTGCCTGGAACTCTGGGCGCGCCAACACGTTGATGCGGCGGGGCGTGTGCGCGCATGCGCGTGACGATGCTTGTCCGCTGCCTCGCGATGATGCGGGGCGGTGGCGAGACGCGGCATCTGGCGTGGGCGCGCGAGCTGGCGTCCCTCGGCGTCGAGGTCGACATCATCGCCGGCCGTCCGCTGCTGCTCGGCCCCCCGCGCTACGCCGTTGACGATCTGCCGAACGTCCCGGTGACGCTCCTCCGGTCGCCGTACACGCGCGATTTTGTGTATCGCCACCAGCATCAACGCGGCTTCGGGCGGCTGACCATGACCGCGCTGCATGCCGATGAAGAATGGTTCTGCCGTGCGGCGTGGCGCCAGATTGCCGCCCGACCTCATAAGCCCGACGTGGTTCACGCGCACGCGCTGTATCAGGCGGTGCGCCGCCGCGTCGCTGACATTGCTGTCGTGATCAATCTACCCGGTGAGCCGCACGCGCGGTATCGCGGCCAACTTGGCGGCGCCGACGCGCTCGTGGGCGATGGATGGGCTGCCGCGCAGCTCCCAGGGACGATCGGCCTGCCGGTCACGCGCATCGCAAAGGGCGTCGACGCCGACCGATTTCAGCCGCAGGGGCCAACCCTGCGCGAGGCGTTGCGGCTGCAGGATCGGCGCGTGGTCCTGACGGTGGTCCGGCTCGTCCCAATCAAGCGTGTCTCGCTGCTTATCGATGCGTTTGCACGGTTGCGGGCTCGCGTCCCCCCCGCGCATCTGCTCGTTGTCGGTGACGGTCCGGATGGCGCGGCGTTGCGCGCACAGGCGGCGGCGCGCGGTATCGCCGACGCCGCGACGTTCATCGGATCGGTGCCCCATCGGGAAACCGCGGCATTCTATCGGTCCGCTGACGTGTTCGCGCTTTCATCCGATTTCGACAATTCGCCAAACGCCGTCCTCGAAGCGATGGCGAGCGGCCTTCCGGTCGTGGCGACTGACGTCGGCGGCGTTCGGGAATTCGTCGACGACCCGATGAGTGGTGCGGTCGTGGCCCGGGGCGACGCGGAGGGCCTCGCGCACGCGCTCGAGCGGTATCTGCTGCCGTCGCCGGAGGCCCGGGCCGCCGCGGTGTACAACCGTCGAAAAGCGGTATCGGAATTTTCCTGGCGCACGAGCGCGACGCAGTTGCTGGATGTGTACCGCCGCGTCATGCTGCGTCACGGTCACGCCGATCGCGCGTCCGCATGAAGGTCGCCGTTCGAGATGATGACACGAGCTACTTCACGGCACCGGATGCGCTCGAACGGGTCTACCGCGATGTCTGGGATCGCGTGCCGGTGTGCCTGGCGGTGGTGCCCTTTGCCATTGGCTATCGGCAGCCGGGGATCCCCCGCGAGTACTGGTCGTCGAGCGAACCGATGCCGCTCGACCGGAATCCGGCGCTGGTGTCCTTCCTGCGCGAGTTGATCGCCGCAGGCAAGGCGACGATCGCCTTGCACGGCTGCACGCACCAGGATTTCCCCAGCGGCGCTGAATTCCAGGCTGTGCCGGATCCGGGCGCGCGCATCGAACGTGGCCGTTCCTATCTCGAATCGGTGCTCGGCTGCCGCGTCTCGACGTTCGTGCCACCCCACAACGCCTTGTCCAGGCAGGCGCTCGCGGCAGTCTCCACCGCGCGGCTCAACCTGCTCGGATCGTTTCTGTCGTTTCGCCCGTCGCTGCGTCCGTGGGATCGCCGAACCGGATTGAACTGGTGGGCCGTGCACCGGTTTCGCAGGGCGACCGGGCGCACCCGGCGCGATCAATTCGTCTATCCGTTTCGGCTGCGGTACGCGCGTCACGCGGAATTTGGGTGTCACAGCCTCGTGCCGGGGACGACGCTCGACACGCTGCGCGCGCACTTTGATGAAGCGCGCGCGTCGGGTGGGGATTTCTGTCTGGCGACGCATTACTGGGAAGTCGACGTGCAGCTGAAGTGGGTCATGGATCAGTTTCTGGCGTTTGCCGCGGAGCAGCCGAATGTCCGGTTCGTCGCGGCCGAACAGCTGTTCACCTGAGGGAGTGGGCTCGGGCCATGGACATCGAAGCACGCAGAGATCTGGAGTTGCTCGAAGCCGTCGAGCAGAACTCCCGAGTGACGCAGCGCGGGCTCGCGACGAAGCTCGGGATTGCTCTCGGGCTGACGAACATCTACCTCAAGCGGCTCGCCCGCAAGGGCTACATCAAATGTGTAAACGTGCAGTCCAACCGTTTGACGTATCTGATCACCCCGCGCGGCATCGCGGAAAAAGCGCGGCTCACCTACGAGTTCATCGACTACTCGCTGCATCTGTATGGTGAAGTGCGGCGACACATGCGGGCGATGCTCGCGGAACGCGCGGTCGCCGGCTGTCGGGTGGCGATTTACGGGCGTGGCGAAGCCGCCGAGCTCGCGTACCTGTCGTTGATCGAATTTCGCCTCGATCCGATTGCGATCTTTGACGATGAAGGCGGACACGATTTCTTGGGCATTCCCGTCCGCCCTCTTGCGGATCACCCGCAAGTCCCGTACGACTTGATGGTTGTTGCGACGCTCGACAGCTCGGGGCAGCACTGGACGAAACTCATTAGCGGCGGTGTGCCGGCGGACAAGCTCTTTCCGCTGCGGCAGCCGCCCACAACCGCGCGCCGCGGCGGCTCGGCGGGCGCGCGAACCGACGGAAACGGCGCTCGGTGAACGCTCGTTGGTCACTACTGCTGGCGCTGGCGCTGCTCTGGCCCTCGCGCGTGCTGGCGACGTTCGCCGGCGTGCCGCTCACCGGCCCCAGCGAAGTGGTGCTGATCGCACTCGTCATCCCCGCCTTGTGGTGGCTGGATCGCAGCTTTCTCGATCGGCGAACGGCACGGTTCCTCATTGTCGCGCTCGCGCTCGTGAAAATTGGCGGCTGGGCGTCCCTCCCCCAGCACGGACTCTGTGCGCGCGTGACGACCGCCGCGCCGTTCACCGGCGAGATCCACACGATTGCGGTCGATGAACCCGCCGGCGTCTTGCGGAGCTGGGACGTGCGGACGGACTGGACCGCATCCGTGCCGCGCTGCACGGCGATTCTCGATCGCGCCTATCGCGCGCAGCTGGAATTCCCGGCCTGGTACTTGAATCTCGTTGACGCGCTGCGCCCGAACGCCCGCGACCTCGACTTCCAGATCACTGGCTACCTCCAAGTCGACCAGCCGGGTTCGCTCGCGATACAGACCGGCAGCGCGATGCGAGTCGACGGCACGATCGGTGCGAGCCGAATCGACGCCGAGAATATCGGTCAGATCGCGATGAGCCTGCCCGCGGGTGTCCACGCAATCGATGTGCACACGCTGGTGCGGGGCGACGACTGGAAATTCGTGCCGTTGTGGAACGGTCGTGATGCATGGTCGGCAGCACGCCTCACCACGACGCGGCCGACGCGCCTTGATCGCATCGCTGCCCCAATCGTGGCCGCGCTGACGAGCTTCATCGTGGTCGTGCTGGCGATCACGTGGTTCTGGTCATGCGCAGCCGCCCGGCGATGGTCGGCCGCGACGATCGGATGGGCGATTGCGGTCAGTACGGTGTTCGCGATCTGCGGCGCAACGGGCCGATTCGCTCGCCTCGTTCCGCTGATGTTGCCGGCGGCCGCGTTCGTGCCGGTCGCGAACCACGAGCGTCACCGACGCGGCGCCTTCATGCTGCTCGGCCTTCCGTGGTTCGCGTTGCTGGTTGCACGGTCGTGGGGTCAGATTGGCCGCGTGACGATCTATTCATTGGGCGACGACTGGCATTTCTATCAAGCGGCCGCGTATCGCATCGTCATGAACGGTTATTGGATTCAGGGCGGCAGCCCGACATTCTATGTTCAACCGCTGTACCGATGGGTGGTTGGCTTGCTGCACCTGCTGTTTGGTGACTCGAGCGTCGGCGAGAGCTATCTCGACGCGGTTTGCTTGCTCGGCGCCGCGCTGGTCGTTGTGCAAGTCGTCCGCCGTGTAGCCGGCTATCGATGGGGCATCGTCGCAGGGGCGTTGACGCTCGCCACGTTTACGGTGAGCTCGATCTGGTACGTGATCGGTCGGGGCCTGTCGGAGGTCACCGCCCTCGGCATGATGTCGGCGGCGGTGGTCCTCATGATGCGCGCTCGGTTCGGAGACGTGCGTAGTGCGGTCGCGGCGGGCGTGTGGTCGACTGCAATGTTCTACACGCGACTGAACCACGTGCTCATGGGCGGGTTTCTGCTGGCGTGGATGGTGCCGCTGCGGGTCGGCTCCGACTGGCGGGACATCGTCGCGGCGGTGCAGCATGTTCGCGTCAAGCCGATGGTTGCCTACGCGGCCGTCATGGTTGTGGGCCTCATCGTTTTCGCCGCCCGCACTTGGTGGTACGCGGGTCACTTCAGCTTTCTGTACGGGACGAGCTACAGCGTACAGGAGACGGGCTTTGTGTGGCGCAAGATCGTCGAGTCGCTCGGCGCGCAGCTCTCGATGCGCGAGCCGCCGGCCCTGGATCCCCGCGCGATTCTCGTCGCCGGCGGTGCGTTGTTGGCGGTACTCGCGCTGGCGCAGGTGCCGGTGGTGGCCGGACTGCCGGCGGCGCTCTCGATCATGACGTTCGGCACCATCGCCGGATCGTTCATCGCGTACACGCACGAGTATCCCGGTCGGATGGCGGTCCATGTCGTGCCATTCGCTGTCGCGGTGTCGGTGTGCCTGATCGCCCAGCTGACCGTGCGGTCGTGAGCGACGTGTCCAGATTCGGTCGGCGTACCGTGTGTGCGGCGGCGGCCATTGCGCTGTGCGTACTGTCGCCCTTGACCGCGTTATTCCTGGTTGTAATGGTAGCGGTGCTGAGCCGGTCTGTGCGCGAACTCGACCGCGTCGAACGGAACTGGGTGATCGGCGTCGTCGCGGTCGCTGTCGCCCTTCGGGTGGTGGCCGTTTCGGCCTTGTTTCTCAGCGCCGATCACGCCCGAGTGCCGTTCGCGGCGTTCTTCGGCGACGAGGCGTACTTCATCAAGCGGTCGCTATGGCTGCGCAACATCTCACTTGGCATCCCGGTCCATAGCCTCGATCTCGAATACGCGTTCGAGGCGAACGGGCGATCGAGCGTCATCTACCTGCTCGCACTCATTCAAGCGCTCGTTGGCCCGGCGCCATACGCCTTGCACCTCGTAAGCATCCTGTTTTACGTCACCGGCGTGCTGTGGCTGTACCGAGTCGTTCACCCCCGCTTGGGCCGCGCGCCAGCGACGTGCGGCCTCGTGCTGTTGTTATTCCTGCCGAGCCTCTTCGCGTGGTCGGTTTCCGTGTTGAAAGAATCACCGTTCGTCTTGTTAGGGGCCGCGAGTCTCGCGATGGCGGTGCGGCTCGGCGGACCGGGCTCGTGGCGGCTGCGTCTCGCCGCGGCAGTCGGATTGCTCGCCGTTGCCGGTCTGCTGCAAACAGTTCGTCGCGACGCCGGTGTCTTCGCGCTGCTCGCGACGTTATGGGGACTGACGATCGGATGGGCCGCGACGCGGCCGCGCATCCTGCTCAGCATGGCAATGGCCGCGCCCGTCCTATGTGGACTACTCCTGCGGGTTCCTGAGGTGCAGCTGCAAACGTATGCCGCGATTCAGCGCGTCGGTCGCGAGCATTGGGGCGCGGTCGTGGTGTCACCGGGGGTCGGCTACGAGCTGCTCGACGATCGGTTTTACGCCAACGTCGACACGGTGTCTGATTTGCGTCTTGGCGAGACGATGCGGTTTCTCACGCGCGGCCTGGTCTCGTGGATCGTGGTGCCGCTCCCCTGGGAAGCCGAGTCGCGTGCCGCGGTGGCGTACATTCCTGAGCAGGTCCTCTGGTACGCCATCGCTGGGTTCAGCCTGATCGGGATCCCGTGGGGATTCCGCCGCGATCCGACGTTGACAGGGCTCCTCGTCGCGCATGCGGCATTGCTCGCCGCGGCTGCGGCATTTACCGACGGTAATGTCGGCACGTTGGTGCGCCACCGGAGTCTGGCGCTGTTGTACCTCGGATGGCTCGGCGGCGTCGGCATCTGCGATGCGCTGGTAGCCGTTCAGCGGCGACTGGTGCCGCGCCCGGCGCGGGTCCTCGAGTGCGAGTGACAATCCCATGACGGTTCCCGACGACCGCGGTCGCGGCGCTGGACGATTCAACATCGTCGACCTGTTCGCGGCGGTCGTGCTTTTTCTGTTAATCCCGCTGGCGCTCGGTGCGTGGGCGCTCTTCCGCACGCCGCCCGCCGCGCTGACGAGCATTACGCCGAAGACGTTGTTTGAGGGACCGAATCAGCGACTCGAGATCGACGGCGCGAACCTGCGGCCATTCATGCGCGTGTCGTTCGACACCGTGCCGGCCAATTCGTTCCTGCTTGGTAGCACCAAGTACGCCCTGGTCGACGTCCCGGCGCTCAAACCGGGCGTCTACGACGTCGTCTTGTACGACTACGCGCGCGAGGTGGCGCGCCTTCGGAAGGCCCTCCAGGTTGCGGCGCCGGTACGGGCCGTGGCGCTGGAGGTGACCGGATCGTTCAAAGCACCAGTCGACGCGGTTGTGGCTGCGCTCAAGCCGGGCGTCGAACGGCCGTCGCCGGCGGATCCGCTGGCGAAGATCCTGTCGATTGGAGCGGCGGTGCCCGGCGCCGTGC
>JBPYEE010000377.1:0-5568 GCA_051985095.1 Vicinamibacterales bacterium
GTCATGATCGCGCACCCAACGCGGCGCTGCGCGCGCGCGGCAGCCCGAAAGACGCGCTCTTGCGCGGGGGTGATGTGAAAGCGTTCCGTTCCGATCTGATGAACCCGGGACAAATCCAGGTCCCGTCGACTCCCTCGGTGAGTTCCTGTACCAGACGATCGGCCAGGCGGTCGGGCTGCTCCTGAAAAACATACGGTGGATACACCCGTTCCCGGTACCACCCGCATCCCATGACGATGTGAACCCCGGACGCCCGGCTGATCCGTCTCAGCGCCCCGGGATTACGGCCGATGCCGACTGTGGTCGGATCGCACAACGCGCTTCCGCCCGCGCGGCGGTACCGCTTCATTTCCTCGATCGCGAGGTCTTCGTTGTCGAGGATCGTTCCGTAATCCTCGTAGCCCGGGGTCATGCCCCAGGCGTCGACGAGGAGGTGATCGTGGCTCAGCGTGACGCCCAGCTCCCGCGGGTCGATCGGACCATTGACGGTGACGATCTTGAGATTCGCTCCATCGGCCTGAGCCACGCTCGGCCCCCTCAGCGCGCCGGCTGCTCGTGGTGTCGAGACCGGTCAAACAACCGCGCGAGAAACGTCCGTGCCCGTGGCGTCTCGGGATTCTTGAAGATCTTGCCGGGCGGGCCGCCTTCTACGATCTGGCCCTCGTCCATCACCAACACGACATCCGCCACGTCTTCCGCAAATGCCATCTCATGCGTCACGACAAGCATGGTCATGCCCTCGTGCGCGAGCTCCCACATGACCTCCAGCACCTCACCGATCAGTTCCGGGTCGAGCGCGGATGTTGGTTCGTCGAACAGCATGACCTTGGGGCGCATCGCGAGCGCACGCGCGATCGCCACGCGCTGCTGCTGGCCCCCCGAGAGTCGGCCCGGATACTCGTTGGCCTTCTCCGGCAGGCCCACCCGCTCGAGCAGCTCCATGGCCTGGCGGCGTGCGTCGGCGCGATGCATCCGCCGCACGCGGATCGGCCCGAGCGTAATGTTGTCAAGCACGGTCTTATGAGGAAACAGGTTGAACTGCTGAAAGACCATGCCGGCTTCAGACCGCACGCGTGCCATGGGGGTCTTGTGGTCCCCCACGACCATCCCATCGACGATCACACGGCCGGACGTCACCCGTTCCAGCCCATTGATGCACCGGAGCAGCGTGCTCTTTCCCGAGCCGCTCGGGCCGATGATCACAATGCGCTGGCCGGAGACGACGTTCAGGTTGATCGAATCGAGCACGCGCAGCGGGCCGAAGTATTTCGTGACGTCCGTCACGGACACGATGGGCTGCGCCGGCGCGTGCGCCGAAGGGCGATCCACGGCGCCCGTCTCGTGCGGCTCCGGAGGCGGCGCGAGTCCCGCCGATCCGTGCTCCGGATCCCTCATATGGCGATCCTCGCCTGTGCGAGCCCCCGGCGGCCGGCGCGGCGGTCAATCACCGCCACCAGCCTGGACAGCGGGAAGCACATGACAAAGTAGATCGCCGCCATCACGAGATAGATCTCGAGCGGCCGAAATTCCCGTTCGGCGATCAATTTGGCGGTGCGGGTCAGCTCATAGAGACCAAGGATGTAGGCCAGCGACGTGTCTTTGATCAGGCCGATGTAGAAACCGACGAGCGCCGGGACAATCGCCGGGATCGCCTGCGGAAGTTCTATCCCGAAGACGGAGTACGCCGCCGACAGCCCGACCGAAAGGGCGGCTTCCCGCTGGCCTTTGGCGATTGACACGACGCCGCCCCAGACGATCTCGGAGATAAAAGCCGCGGCATACGCCGACAGCCCCATCGCGGCAGCCGCGAACGGAGACAGCGGGAACCCGAGCGCGCTCGACCCCAGGTACCACGCCAATAGCTGCACGAGAAGCGGCGTCCCCCGGAACAGATCCACCACGGCGCGAAGAGGGGCGTCGAGCCACCGCCCGCCGAGGATGCGCCCGACCGCGACGGCGCACCCAAGCGCGAGGCCGGCGACGAACGCGATCAGCGACAGCCGCACCGTCATCAGTGCGGCATCGGCAATCACCGGCAGGTAAGGGTGCAAAAAGTCCCAGCGCATCGCCCTACGCGCCCCACCTGTAGAGCACACGCCCGGCGAGCCGGGTGGCCCGTGCGACGACGAATGTCAGAAGCGCATACGTGATCGTGAGGAACGTCAACAGCTCGACCGTCCGAAACGTGCGCGAGTCGATAAACAGCACCTGCTGCGTAAGTTCGGGCACGCCGATGACCGACGCGATCGAACTGGCAAGAATGGTCAGGATCAGCTGATTTGACAATGCCGGATAGACGGCGCGCATCGCCTGCGGGGACACAACTTCGACGAACGAAACCGGCGGAGACAAACCGATCGCCGCGGCGGCCTCGAGTTGGCCCCGGGCCACGGATTGGAGGCCGCCGCGGATAATCTCGGCAATATAGGCGCCGTTATTGATCGACAGGGCAAGCACGACGGCCTGAACAGCGGACAGCCGTACGCCGAGCTCCGGCAGACCGAGGAACACGAGCAGCATTTGGACCAGCAGCGGAGTGTTTCGAATCACTTCGACGTACGTTCCCGCGAGCCAGCGCAGCACCGCGATCCCGCTCATCCGCAGGACCGCCGCCAGCATGCCGATGGCGATCCCCGCGCCGATGGCCACGGCGGCCATCGCCACCGTGAGGACAAGGCCCGAAGCCAAGAGCGAGATGTTGGTACCGATCAGGTCGAGGAACACGACCGGCGCCGGCCGCTCAGTACGTAAAGTTGAGGGGCCGGATCGGCTCGGTCTTCAGCCACTTCCGTGCGACTTGGAATCCGCAGCCGCAGGTCGATACGCCGCTGTCGTAATAGTCGTTCAGGAAGTAATTGAGCCAGTTGATCCACTTTTGGTCGCCCATCGGGACCATGAAGGCGCTCGGTTCTCTCGACACCGGCGGCAGCTTCATCAGGTTGGGATTGGCCGCGACCGCAAGCGACAGAAACGTGTTGTCGTCGAAAATAATGTCGGCCTGCCCGCTGACGACGGCCTGCAGGGCGGTCGATGCCTGATCAAAGCGGCTGATTTGGTTGCCGGGGAACTGCTTCGTCGCCACCAAGTCGCCGGTCGCTCCGGTCACGGCCGCGATCTTCTTGTTTTTCACCTGGGAATAATTCGTAATGCCCGAACTCTTCAGCACGACGGCCGCTGTGCCATCGACAGCCCAGATGTTGCTGAAGGAGATGGCTTTGGCGCGCTCGAGGGTCACGGTGCCGATCGACACATCGATCTTGCCCGTCTGCAGGAAGGGAATGCGGCTCGGCGCCGCCGTGTCGACGATCTCCAGCTTCACCGAGAGGGCCTTTGCCATTTCTTCGCCGATATCGGGCACCCATCCGACGATCTTGCCCTGCTGATCGCGCGTCGCCACCGGCAGTCCGGCAACCGGAATTCCGAATCGCAGGCTCTTGCGGGCCAGAATCTGATCGAACACCGATGAAGCGGCGGCGGGCCCCGCACTCGTCTGCCGTCCCCCGAATAGCCCGTACGAAATCAGCACGGTCAGCGCGACAAGAATGACGTCCTCAAGCACCCTTCTCCGTGCGCGGAACATGTGCATGCCTCCCCCGGTGTTTTGTCGTTTTACAACTTTATCTGACGACGCCGTGTGGCCTGCGCTTCCAGATGCGCGACGAGACTCGGTAGCGCGTTCAAGATATGGTGGCGCAACATTGGACATCCCCGCGCTCAATCGCTTCGAGCAGCTGGGCATGGGCGCCCGCAATCTCCTGAAGCCTGCGTCGCGGGAGTCATCCTGGATGACGGCGATGCGAAACTGGGCGCTGATCGTTTGGTAGATGCGGCGCACCAGCGGATTGCCCGAGTGCTCATACAGCATCTCGTGGAATCGCACGTCTTGCTCGACGACCTGCGCCACGTCCCCGCCCCGGCTCGCCTCGGTCAGCGTCTGTCGACAGTATTACAGCCTATGCAACTGGGAATCCTCTCCGCCGCAGCACTACTGCACCGGTGGTTTGTGCCGCGACCACGGCTGCAACGACTCAAACGTCGCGGCGGCCCGCAAGACCGATGCGTCGGCGTGATGCCGCCCCACTATCTGCAGCCCCACGGGAAGTCCCTCGCCGGTGAAGCCGCACGGCACGGTGGCCGCCGGATGGCCGGTAAGATTGAATGGATACGTAAAGGGAATCCGGTCAAACATTGTCGGCGTTGCGTGACTGCCGATCTCACGCGGCCCCTCGTTTGGACCGGGCTCAGCGGACCAGGCGGCGACCGGCATGGTGGGGGTCAAGAGAAGATCGTATGTCTCGAAGAATTGCCGGACCGCCTCGTAGAACACCGCACGCGCAAGCAGCGCCTTGCCGTGCTCGACCGCGCTAATAGCGCTGCCGTTCAAAATAATTCGCATCAGCGTGGACTCGATCCAGTCCGGCCGCTCGCGGGCTCGGTCGAGGAGACGCGAGGCGATCCCAACCTCGTAAATGATCTTATGAAATCCTTGCGAATCGGGCCACCCGATGCGAGGGGCGTCCACGGTACATCCGAGCTCGGTGAAGCGGTGCGCGGCTTTTTCCGTGACCGTACGCACCTCGGGATCAACCGGCGCATATCCCAAGTCGCTGCTCCATGCCGCTTTCAGTCCCTTGAGATCGCCGTCACACGCCGCGACGTAGTCCTGAGACGGTGCGTCGATCGAAAGCGGGTCGCGAGCATCAAGGCCCGCCATCACGTTGAGCAGCAACGCGGCATCGCGGACAGTGCGGGTCATCGGCCCCATGTGCGACCGCGCGGCCCAGTAGTCCGGATTCGGATGATACGGCACCCGGCCAAGCGACGGTTTCAGCCCAAAAATCCCGCAGAGCGCGGCGGGGATGCGAATGGAGCCTCCGCCGTCGGAGCCCTGCGCCACCGGTCCCAGCCCCGCTGCCACCGCTGCGCCGGCGCCGCCGGACGAGGCGCCTGACGTCCGCTCAAGCTTCCACGGATTTCGGCACGGCGGACCGAGCAAGTTGTCGCACATATCCTTGTAGCCGAAATGGGGCGTGTTGGTCTTACCGAGGAGGATCCCGCCGGCCCGCCTGAGCCGTCCGGCGACGGCTCCGTCTTCGGACGGCACGTTTTGCTCGAACCATTTCGAGCCGAAGGTGGTGCGAATACCGGCCGTGGGTTCAAGGTCCTTGATCGAATAGGGAATGCCGTCCAGAGGGCCTAGGAGCGAGTTCCGCACGAGTCTGGCCTCGGACGACTTGGCCTGCTCGAGAGCAAAATCGGCGGAAACGGTAAGGAACGCGTGGATCGAAGGATTCAGTTTCTCAATCCGATCTAGAATCGTCTTTGTCAGTTCGACCGGAGAGAGATCTCGCGAACGAATGAGCCGGCTCAACTCGGTAGCCGGCGTGAAGCACAAATCATGGTTGTCCACCGGTCGGCCCTCCCGCCGCAGTTCTGATTTTCTAGCCTGCACGCTTAGCCAAGTGCCTCCGCCGCTTCGATGGCGAGCGCGGACGCCTCTCGCAGCGCCGCGCGCGCACGGTTTGATTCCCGCAGCAACTGCGCGCGCAGGAACCCATAGTCGCGCGT
>JBPYEE010000378.1:0-3216 GCA_051985095.1 Vicinamibacterales bacterium
CGCATTCCTGATCGCCCCGGCGGGGGCGCAGGCACCGACGGCGAGCCACCGTCCACAGGCAAAAGCGCGCGCCACACAGGTTGTCGTCCGCGACGTGAGCGGGATGCCGCTGGAAAACGTCAGGATCGCGATTGTTGGACCCTCAGGCGGTGAGACCGTAACGGATGCTCAGGGCACAGCGGCGGCCACGCTCTCTGACGGCTTGTATCGACTCCGGCTGGAACATGATGGTTTCATCACGTTGGAACGCGACGTGACGATCAAAAATGGCCAACCGGCGGAAGTTGAGATCGCGTTGAACCGTGCGCCAATGCCTCCAACGCCGGAGCCGCCTCCGGCCCCGCGGCCGGCACCCGCACCTCCTCCACCTCCAGCTCCGGCAGCCGAAGGGCCGCCTGTGAACGTCTCTCTCCCAGCATTTCTGGAGAAGAACTTCGTTGGCCGAGAGCCTCTCAAGGAGTCGATCCTCAGTTGCACGCCAGATGCGACGATCCGATTGCTACAGCTTCGCGAGTCAATAGTCGCCCACACGCATGCCGCCGCTGACGAAGTGCTGTACGTCGTGGCAGGCGAGGGCGCCGCACGCTTCGGGGATACATCGACAGCCATCATGCCTGGATCGGTTAGCGTGATTCCACGGGGCACACCACACGCGATCGAGCGTCGCGGTAAGAATCCGTTGATCGTCTTGTCCACGATCGCTGGGGAGCCATGCTCGGTAAAGTCGAGCGGACCGGACCGGCGATAGTCGAATCAAGACGCGATTGTGACCGTTATCGGGCGTACTCGGTCGAATATATCGACGGTCTAACGTTCAGCTGCTCGAACACGCCGTCGAGGGTTTGCACACTGCTCGAACCGAGCTCGCATCGTCAAGCCGACCGACCTGGATGTGGCCGTCACCAGTGTGGACCCTGTGGCGATCAGCGGTCGGGAACGTCAAGCCCGACACGGTCATCGCTTGGCAACCGCCGCGCGTTCCGCTTGTTTTGGACCGGAAAAGTCGGCACCGTCTCGGTCGCCCAGCCGTTCCAGCCGATGCTCGTGCCCTGATCCGGACGATGTCGCATGCCAATCCGTTGCGGGGCGTTCCCCGCATTCATGGCGAGTTGCAAAAGCTCGGCATCGAGGTCAGCGAATCGAGTGTTGCGAAATACCTGGTTCGGCCTCGACGGCCAGCGTCCCAATCGTGGCCGACATTCCTCAGAAATCAGATCCCGCTGATCATGGCGGCGGATTTCTTCGAGGTCCCGACCGCCACCGGTCGACTCTTGTTCGTGCTCGTCATGCTCGCCCACCGTCGCGTCGCGGCGTGAGTCGGCGTACAACTTCGCGAAGCTTTTCCGTGGAACGAGACACCGCAGTACTTGATCCGATCGCGGTCTCGCATTCGCTGCGGTCGGGACGCCGCGCGTCGGATCGATTATCACCGTGCGCTGACCGCTCCGCGGTCCCCCTGGCAAAGCGGCGTCATTGGATCAGGATGGCGAGAGTACCTCGATCACGTGATCGTCTGGAACGCCGCTGGCCTCTGGCGCCTGTTGCAACAATACGTCACCTATTATCAGCGGTGGCGGACGCCCCTCTCGCTCGACAAAGACGCGCCGAGCGCGCGGGCTGTGGAACCGTCGGCCGGCCGCGCGATCGTCGAAGTTCCTCGCCTCGGCGGGCTGCATCATCACTACGAACGCCGCGCTGCTTGGCCGTCGGTCCCGCCGTCGCCAGACAGACCGATTCACGCGTCGACTACTCGTCGTACACGACAACTCCTCACCGGGATGCGAACTCGCACCGCCGGACTCTTGAAGCCGCCTGGCAGTACACATTGATAAAAGCCGGGAAAAGCTCCTCACGAGCGCCGACGCTTCTGTTACGACAACGGCCTATTCACAAGGCACACGGTCGATCAACGACGGAAAGTGCGGATTGTCCGTGGAGGCCGCTCGGTGACGATTCTAGCTTGCGTCCGAATTGAAGATTGCAGTGATGAGATCGTCGTCGGAGAATCGCGGCAGATCGTCAGGCTCGATTTCGTCGAGTTGCCGCATCTGGTCGACCTCGATGTCGACTTCCAACGTGTGCTGATCGCGATGCAGGCGCGTGGCCGTCAGTGGTAACAAAAAATGACGCGACGAGAAAAAGCCGCGCTTTGCCTCAACCACATAGTAGCGGACCTGCCGCCGCTGCGGATCGATCAGTACGCCATCGAGTCTTCCAAGCCGTGCCTTCGTCGGACTGACGAGGACCGCTCCTTCGAGCCGGCCTGCCGGGGTATCCACGTGGTGCGCGTCGAGGTATCGCAGCCGCGGTTCGATCGACTCCACGCCGGTCTACCAAGCAATTCTCATCCCGCCACAGCTCGATGTAACAGGGCCCATTCGCGCGTAAAACACGACGCCAACCCGTTTGGTCCTTCTGTCAGCGTACACGGCGATTACAAAGTCGATGTGATCTCCAATTGCCGCGGTTGGGGTTTAGCAGCCGCGGGATTGTTCAGTGCATCGAGATACAGTGAATAGACGACTCTCCCGAGGAGAGATATCACCACAGCGGCCGTCGATGCGCGATCAGTTCTTCGCGCCGGCCGCTGCGCCCGACTCTCCGAGACGGGGGCAGCGCCGCGGGACATGTGCCGCCCACATTCCCTCCTCCGGCAGTCCAGCGTCGCGGCTCTGTTTCGGGTCGTGCAGTCCATCCGTCGTCATTCCGTTGAACCATACCGACATTCTTGAATCAGTTCCTGGGCAGACGCTCACCGTCACGGTGAATCCCGAGGCCGAAAGAAAGAGAGAGTGAGCCGAGGCAGCGCCCGGAGCCTCTTTACCCATCTTCGGAGCTGCATGACTTCTTGTTGGAGTTGCGACGCCCGCAGGCCCGTCAAATCCATGCTCAGCATGCCCTCGGGTGCCTGTCAACCCGCCGACGGAAGGTCGAACGACGCACTCCGAGGTCCGTGGCAACGGTCCCGTCTTCCGTTCAGGGTCGTAGCGCGATGATGACGCCCCGTGGTCATCATGAAGAGGATCATCGGGCGGTTCGCTCAGGTCGCTGCTGGTACGCCGATCGGCTCCTGGACCGCCTTGATCACGCCGAGCGGCCTGCTATGGTTCTGAGCGTCGTCCACGCGACTGCGTGACCTGATTCGTAGCCGCCGGCTCTCTCGGTATCACCGCGGTCAGCGTACCAGAACTTCGATCGGCCAATCGGGTGGCGGCG
>JBPYEE010000379.1:0-3048 GCA_051985095.1 Vicinamibacterales bacterium
TGGTGATGCGTGTTCACCAGGAATTTGATGCGACCATCGGAGACCTGTTTGATGGCGGCCATCAACTTGTCCGAGAGCTGCGCGAACATCGCGTCGACCAGAAATACGCCGTCCGGACCGACCAGCGCTTCGGCATTGCCGACGAGCACCGGCCCGACCGCTTCGAACCGATACACGTTGGGCGCAAGCTGGCTCGTCTGGATCTGAACCGCGTTGAAGTCGGGCGGCGGCGCGGCACCTCGCGCCTGCGCCAGTGCCGTACTGGCCAACGCGGCTGCCAGAGCCAGCGTGAGGAAGACGGCTCGACCGAGCGTGTGCCTCGTTTTCATAGATCTGACTCCTGGCCCCAGCATGGAGGGACCGATCCAAAACGCCGTTGTCGTTGTTGGCGTTGATGTTATACCAGTCCATGGATTGCTGGCTCGGCGATGTCAGCGTGTCGCCATGACAGTGGCCGACGCTCGAGCCGTGGAGTCACGCGTCTCGAAGCACGCACCTACCAGACACTGTCGCCGTCACCTCGCCGTCGACGGCTTGCGCGGTTCACACACGAGACGTCGATGCGACGGAAACGGGTGACCGGCGACGCGTGCGCGCCCCGAGCGAAGGTGATGACGCACACGCTCACGTCACCCCTGGTCGACGAGGTCTTTTTGCCCCTTCGAAACTGATCGCAAAGCGGTCAACGAGCCGGAAATCGGGGGAGACGGACCTGCCCGCTCTGGCCCGAAGCTGTTTACACACAGGCCGCGATACATGACACGGATGGTCTTCGCCCTCAGTCAGCTTGGCGGATTGCTGCGGACCGTGGGTGTTGTCGACCACAGGCTGAAATCAGGTCCCGTTTGAAACAAGACGGCGCAGCGACGCTACCTGTGCGTCCGCGCAGTCGCAAGCGCAACCGCAAATCCCGCGTGATCACTGAAGCCGCGCGGAGGGTAGCCAAGCGTCGACGCGACTCGGTCGCCATACAGGCAGGCCATGATCGTTGCCTGATCGGTCGCCTCGAGATACTCAGCGATTGCGTCGCGCGTGTAGTCGAGGTCATCGAATGAGAGCGCAGGTGATGCGCAAACGGCGTTCGTCATTGCGTATCCCTCCTGCGCCATCATCCCCCGCAACGTCGCCGCATAGCCGTGCTGCTCGATGTAGGCGCCGCGATACACAGCCATCAGCACCGCTTCGCGCGCCACATCGAGCGATGGCAATTCGGTCGTCCACAACAGGCCGGTCAACCAGCCGCGACGGTGATACGGCTCGCTCTCGAAGCGATGGCCGAAGTCGGTGAAATGCCGATTTGTCCACGTGCCCTTCGCATCGTCAGCGATCACCAGGCCAACCTGGAAGTCTCCAGGCATGTCGCCCAAATGCAAGGCCGCGTGCGCGACGGCGCGCGCGGCGGAACCGTCAGTGTCGAGTGCCATCCAGCCGTCGAGAAGCGCAGGAACATGATCTTTTCCCATCGGATTCATCGCACTCAGCGGTAGCTTGAGCTCACCGGTCGGTCCGTCGATCATTGTTGCGAGGTATTCCTCGAAACGGGTCGTGCCGCGCGGAATCGCGTAGAGATCGCGCTGAAGGCGCAGGAGCGGTACATAGGTAAGGTTCATACGATGCGCGGAACTCGTGCAAATCTGTTCGACGTCCTGTGACGTTCGGTGAGCATCAGGCTGACTACGGGGTACATCGCGAGCGCCGGCGCGACACGGAGTCGATCGCCACCTGCGCGCGCGGATTCAGGGCGCTGATGGTCGTCACGGCCAGAGGGTCAGCCATCCCTCGCGCACCGGCCGCAAGGCCATGAAGTGGCCCCGCGCGAACCGATCGGCTGCGGCCAGCCCCGCGGCGCAGCGGGCGAATTCATGCGCGGGTCGATTCGAGGCGCGCGACGTCGTCGAGCAGGAACCGATTGGACCACAAAAAGCAGCCGCCGGCGAGCACCGCTGAAACGACAGACAGGAGGAGCGAATAGCGGACGGCTGTGACTCCGTACCGCGCGCCGAGGGCATCGTTAAGCACACCAACCAGGAGCGGCCCACACCCCAACCCGATCAGGCTGATGCCGAGATAGATCACCGATGAGGCGACGCTGCGCATGCGCTGTTTGACGAGCGTCAGTGCAAGCGCATACGTCGGGCCATAATGGAATCCGACGAGAACGATCGACAGCGCGAATCCCACGTACGCGAGCGGCTTCGATTCGGCAAAGAGGAAGACCAGAAGCAGCGGAGCGACGAGAAATGTTGCCACTGCCGACGCGCGCATCGCCCAGCGCGGATCGGCGGACCGGCGAGCGACGACGGCGCCCCCGACGAGCGTACCCGCGAGCCCGGCGACACCCTTGATGATTGCGACGACCGTGCCGATCTCCGTACCGCTTGCATGATGAATTCGCCGGAGGAAGGACGGCGTCCACACCGACAGCGCGAAATTCGAGAGGCTGAGCAGCGCGATGCCGAGTGCGATGCACGCGAACGCGCGTTGGCGCGCAAGGAAACGCAGTACGTCGCCAAGCGGCTGCATGTGTGTGTCTGACGCGACATCGTCGGCCGCTCCTCTGAGCGGCTCCTCGACCGTGAATCGGACCAGCAGCGCCAGGGCCAGGCCAGGCAGCCCTGCGACGAGAAATGCCGCCCGCCAGCCGTAATACTCCCCGACCCACCCACCGATGAAGTACCCGAAAAAGATCCCGACGTACAGGCCCGACTGAAACACCGCCATCGCCCACGCCCGCGACTCCTTGCCGAAATAATCAGCAATCAGCGAGTGCGCCGGCGGCACTCCAGCGGCCTCTCCAATGCCGACGCCGACGCGCGCCGCAGCGAGATGCCAGAAGGTGCGCGCGACCCCGCTCAATGCCGTCATCGCACACCAGAGCGTCATCCCGATGGTGATGATCGATCGCCGGTTGCCACGATCGGCCCATCGGGCGATCGGTATTCCTGCCAGTGAATTGAAAATCGCAAAGCCGAATCCCACCAGAAATCCCATCAGCGTGTCGGACGCATGCAGCTCCGCCTTGATGGGATCGATGAGCGTGTTCAGGAT
>JBPYEE010000380.1:0-5040 GCA_051985095.1 Vicinamibacterales bacterium
TCGCGAACTACAACCTGCGATCAATGGCGGTGCGGAAAGCGACCGCGGCGATGACCGCCGGCGGCATTGCCATGGTGGTCGCCGTGTTCGTGATGACGCTGGCGATCGCGCAGGGGTTTCGTGCGACGCTCGTCGCCAGCGGATCGCCGCAGAACGTGATTGTCCTGAGGAAAGGCGCGACCTCCGAGACGGTCAGTGCGCTGCTCCGTACCGACGTGCCGCTCGTCGAGAGCCTGCCGCAGGTGGCGCGGGGAGCCGACCGTCGTCCGCTGGCCTCGCCCGAACTCGTCGTCATCATTTCGCTGCCCCGCATGACCGACGATCAGCCGGCAAACGTGCCGGTGCGAGGCGTCGGCCCGCAGGCCTTTCAGGTCCGCGACACCCTCAAGTTCGTGGAAGGTCGCCCGTTCACGCCGGGAACGCGCGAGATCAACGTCGGACGGCTGGCGACCGGACGCTTTAAAGGCCTGACGCTCGGGCGCGAGGTCCGGTTCGGCAGCAACAGCTGGACCGTCGTCGGCGTCTTTACCGCCGACGATGCCGCGTTCGAATCGGAGATCTGGGGCGACGTCGACCTGATGATGCCGGCCTTCCAGCGCGGCGGCTACCAGTCGATGACGGTGAAGCTCGCCGACCCGTCGCTGTTTGACTCGTTCAAAGCGGCGCTCGCCGCCGATCCCCGGCTGGTGCTGGAGCCGCAGCGCGAGCAGGACTACTACGCCGAACAGTCGCGCGTGATGACGACCGTCATCCGCGTCTTCGGCACCTTCGTCACGCTCATCCTCTCGATCGGCGCGATGTTCGGCGCCATGAACACCATGTATGCCGCCGTCGCCTATCGAACCCGCGAGATCGGGACCTTGCGCGCCCTCGGCTTCGGCCCGCTCCGGATCGTTGGTGCCTTTCTGGCCGAATCGGTGGCACTCGCCTTCATCGGCGGCCTCCTCGGATGCGTGCTGGCGCTGCCGGTGCACGGGCTGGCGACCGGCACCACGAATTTCTCGAGCTTCAGCGAGGTGGCGTTCAAGTTCCGCATCACGCCGGCGCTCCTCGTCGGCGGGCTGGTCTTCGCGATGCTGATGGGCGCCATCGGCGGCCTTCTGCCCGCCATCCGCGCCGCCCGCATCCCGGTCGCCCGCGCACTGCGCGAAGTCTGAATCGACGCGATCAGCCGAGCCTGACGACGGCCACGAGCGGCAGGTGGTCGGACGCGACGAGCGACATCCGCGTCCGCGACAACTCGACGCCGACGACCTCGACGCGCCCGCTGTAGTAGATGTGGTCGAGGTGCAGAATCGGAAACAAACCCGGATAGGTGCGCCGGCGCCGCAGATGGTTGCGCAAATCGACGCTGTGCAGCTTCTCGGTGAGCATCTTCGTCGTCAGGCCCCGCATCCATTCGTTGAAATCGCCGAGCACGAGTTTCGGCCCGCCGACGTGGCGGTCGGTGACGATCGCGGCGAGACGCTCGGCCTGGTGCCGGCGCTCCAGGATCGCCGTGCCGAGATGCACGTTGTACAGGTGGAGCGTGTACTGGTCGACCGCGACGTCGACGCGCTGCATGCGCCGCGGCTCGCACGTTTTCCAGGACAGGTCGTGTTCGAGGTGATGGGTAATCGGAAACCGGCTGAGGACGGCGTTGCCGAAGGCATGTCCGCGCCACTGACGGGCGGTGGCCATCACCCACCCCATGCCGAGCGCGGCGCCGAGCTCTTCCGCGTGCCCGCGCCCGTGCGGCCCGGCGCCGACCACTTCCTGCAGCGCGATCACATCGGCTTTGATCGCACGAAGCACGGCCGCAGTCCGCTCCGGACGGATGCGGCCGTCGATGCCGCGGCAACGATGGACGTTGTAGGTCGCGACCCGGATCGTCGGCCGTACATGAGTCACTACGTTATGATAGACCGCGTGTTCGTGCGCGCGGCCCTCGCGGCGGCGGTCCTTGCGCTCGCGTCGTCTGCCTGCGGCAGCCGACCCGCTGAGCCGATCACGCTCGAAGGCCGGCTGCTGACCATCGACAACCGGACGTCGCGGGAGTGGAAGGATGTCGAGGTCTGGTTGAACCGGTCCTACCGCGTCACGACCGCGTCGATTCCGCCGGGGGGACGCTTCCAGGCGCCGGTCGATGTGTTCGTCGCCGGATTCGGCCAGCGTTTCGATTTCCGCCGGGCGCAGATCAACGATGTGCGGGTGACGGCGAAGCTGCCGGACGGCAAGCCGCTCGAGATCACGAAACCGTTCGAGGGAAGCCGGCTTGCCGACGCGCTCGGCGGCGCCCTTGGAAAGAAACCCTGATGGCCAAACTCAAATCGGAACTGGAAGTGACTTGTCCCTGCTGCCAGGCGACAATCGTGATCGACCTGAACCTCAAGCGCGTCATCTCGCACAAAGACCCGGACCGCGGCAACAAGCCGGAGCTGAGCGAGGCGCAGCGGATTCTCGCGGAAGAAGCCGCGCGGCGCGACGCACGGTTCGAGGAATCGGTCACCGCGGAGAAGACGCGCGGCGATGCGCTGTCCAAGCGCTTCGAGGAAGCGTTGAAGCAGGCTCGCCAGGAACCGGTGACCAAACCGGTGCGCGATTTCGATCTCGACTGACCGGCGGCCTCGTCAGTCATCATCGCGGCGAGGGCGCCGCCCCGCGTTTTGCCGCCACCGGCGGGTGGCGAAATCGATCGCGAACACGGCCACCACCAGCACTGCGACGAAGGCAATCGACGACACGGACCGCACCGGAGCTTAGTGGAGCGGCCGACGTACGATCAAGCGCCGTAGATGAACTCGCGCGGCAGGTCGGCCCACCGATGGCGCCCGTCATAGAAGAGCGGCTTGCGGTCCGGGTGCGCGCGACGGAACGCCCGGTACCGCGCTCGCAACCGCGCGACGCGGCGGTTCGAGGACTCGATCTGGCGATGCGGATGGTCGAGGAGCACGCGCTCCACTTTCCAGACATTCATCTCCGACAGGCGCCATTCGTACCCACCCATCAACGCCGCGATGTTGACGACGACGTAGCCGGTGAGCCGGCCGGTGAAGTCGATATACGGGTCGAAGTAACTGAGCGCCAGCGCCCTGGCCGACGCGAATGCCGCTTTGCGCCCGTGGAGTCCAGGGTCCCGGGATCGTGCAATCGATCCCCACTTGCCGCGCTGGCGATAGACGAAGATCACATGATCGAGGGCGTCAATCGACTCGAAGCTGATGAGGAGCGGCGGATATCGGTGCTGTTCCAGGACGACAGCGGCAAAGAGCGCGGCTTCCAGACAATGCGCGCAGCCGTGGGCGACGACGCCCCGGAAACTGCGCAGGGTCGCACGGCCACCCGGTTCCTCGTTGTAGGGCAGATCGTTCAGGTATCGCTGGACCGCGCGGGGCGTTCCCAGCCGCGCAATCAGGCGCCGCTCCCGGGCGGTGAAGGCGCCGCGCACGGCTAACTTCCGCTCGCGACCTGCCTCAAATCGGCGAGGACTTGCTCCGGCGTCCAGTCGTTGCCGGTGTAGGTCTTGACGAGCCGTCCGTCCGGACCGACGACGACCGTTCGGAGGTTGTGGGTGATATCGCGCGGATCGTTGGGCGCCCGCGACACGACGACCCCGAACCGGGCGGCGAACCGATCAATCTCGTCGCGATCGCCGGTGAGGAACGTCCATCGCGTGACATCGGCGTTCAACTCCCGGGCATGCTGCTTCAGAACCTTTGGCGTATCGACGGCCGGATCGAAACTGACGGTTACCAGCTGGACGCGCGCGAGCGCCGGATCCTGCTCGAGCGACGCCTGCATCTTCGCAAAGTTGCGATCCATCAGCGGACAGAACGCTGGCAGCGGGCACCGCGTGTAAATGAACGTCATGGCCAGCGGTTTGCCCTTGAAGGCGGCGAAGGTGCGCCGTCTGCCGTCCTGATCGAGAAACCGGGCGTTCGGGACCGCGTCGCCCGGCTGCAGCACCTGCGCCCCCGCGGCGGCCGCTGGCATTGGCGCCTCTTCCGGCGGCGCGGCGAGCGGGGCCGACCCTGTTTTCGTCACCGTTGACAGATACGCGTCGTTGGCTTCGACCACCAGCGTCGCAGTCAGCAGATCTCCCGCGGCGAGGCCGCTCAGCAGTTGCTCATTGTGCACCGTGTACGGCATCGTCATCGCCGGCATGAGACCCTTAATCGCGTCGTGCTTGATTGTCAGCGTCTTGCGCGGGGCGTCGATCGACAGGACCTGCCCCTGCAGCGTGTACGCATTTCGGGGCGTCGGCTGACTGCATCCGATGCACACCAGCACGGCCGATAACCCCAGACTACGGACCAGATACATAAAACCCAGTTTACCTTTCACCGCCGATCGTTGGCAGCCTGGCGCGGCGGTTCCCGGTAAACTGTCGGCTCACGAGGCTGGTCGCGGATGATTTGGGTCGGCACGTCCGGGTACAACTATCCCGAGTGGAAGGGCAGCTTCTATCCGAAAGATCTTCCGGCGGCGAAGATGCTGCCGTACTTCGCCGCGCGCTTTCCGACCGTCGAGATCAACTACACGTTCTATCGAATGCCGACCGAAAAGCTCGTCAGCGGCTGGGCGGCCCAGACCCCGACCCCCTACAAGCTGACGCTGAAGGCGCCGCGCCGGATCACGCACGACAACCGGTTGAAGAATACGGCCTCCCTCGTCGCCAGCTTCTGCGCGGTCGCGGGCACACTCGCCGACAAGCTCGGCGCGCTGCTGTTCCAGTTGCCGCCGAACCTGAAAAAGGATGTCGCGCTGCTCGACGCCTTCCTCGCCGACCTGCCGCCGAAACTCTCCGCCGCATTCGAGTTCCGGCACCCGTCGTGGTTCGATGACGAGACCTTCGCGCGCCTTGCGGCGCGCAACCTCGCGCTCTGCATCGCCGACAGCGAGAAATTGTCGACGCCGGTACGCGTGACGGCCGACTGCGCCTATTTTCGGCTGCGCGACGAAGGGTACCAGCGCGACGACATCGCGCGCTGGGCGGACACAATCGCCGCCGCGACGGGCGGCTGCCGCGAGGTGTTCGTCTATTTCAAACACGAGGAACAG
>JBPYEE010000381.1:0-15507 GCA_051985095.1 Vicinamibacterales bacterium
AAGTTCTCGGCTGGAAAGATCGCGTGGGCTCGATTGAAAAAGGCAAGTTCGCCGATGTCGTCGCGGTGCCTGGCGATCCCCTGGCCGATATCGCCGCGTTGCAGCGCGTAAATTTCGTCGTCAAAGGCGGCAAGGTGATCCGTGACGACGCGATGGCGGCTCAACGGCGCAATCCGACTGAGAGTCGGGAGCCACGCCGCGACTGATCGGTTTTGCGCCGACAGGCACCATCGCTGTGACCCTCACGCCGGCGCGCGGCTGGCGTTTCTCGATGGACGCCACACGGACGGCGTGAATGCGCTGCTCGCCCCGGTGCACTCCACGGCAGCGCTCGACCCGGAGTGGCGTTTTCTGTCGAGCGTCATCTGGCGCACGTCGGCCAAGCGATCGCGCTGCCGCTCATCCGCGGCGCCTGTACCGGAGAGTACTTCCGTCATCCGGTGATCGCTGCCGACTGCCGGCTCGATGCGTTGCGGTGGCACGCGGACTTCCAGGCGGGTGCTTGCCGTGCTGGGCACGTCCATCAGCAACGTTGGTCGCCGCCGTGGGCCTCAGTGGCTCGGTCCGATGTCGCTCGCGACCCGCGCTACAGACTGAGCAACATCTCGACACGCGATCCGGCGTCGCTCGACTCCACGGAGACCTCGCCACCGAGCGCAGCGACGCGATCCAGCAGGCTCTTGGGTCCGATCTGCCTGCTTGTCAGCGCCTGGTGCGTGTATCGGCCGCGGAACGGGAACCCATGGCCGTCGTCGGCGACGACGATCCGGAGCTCGTCGTTGTTGCGCTCCAAGGTGACCGCCACGCGCGACGGCTCTCCGTGTTTGAGGGCGTTGACGATCGCTTCGTGAACCATGAGCGGAATGGCGCGCTCGACACGCCCCGGCAACGCCTCAGCGGTGCAGCGAATCGTGACCGGCATCTGCCACTCGAGCGCGACGCGTTCTCGCACGGCGTTCAGCCGGCTCGTCAGCGAGTCGTCGTCGCGGCGACTGGCGCCGGTCGGCCTGACAGCGCCGATAAAAAATCTGAGCTCGCGTTGTTCAATGGCGATCGCGCGTTCCAGGCCGAGTATGCGATCGCGCACTTTCGGCGAGCCATCAAGGGCTCCGGCGATCGCCTGGATCTCCAGCCGGATCCCCGTCAACGATTGCAACACGCCGTCATGAAGGTCGCGCGCCAGACGGATCCGCTCCTCGCCCGCCGCGAGCTCCTTCAGCTGTTCCGTCACGTACAACTGATTCAGCGACGCGCCAATCTCTCGCGCGACGACTTCCGTCAGCGGGACCAGTTCGTTGGCGGGTGAGGTGAAACTCGTGAAGAACACACGGCCGGCGACATGCTCGGTCCGGAACGCGGCCGACGCCAGCCCGTAGCCGGTGAGCAGGCCGACCACTTCGGGGCGCAACGACCCCTGCGCAGGTACCAGGCTGCCACGGCTGGTCGGGACCAGCAGCGTCGATTCGGCACCCACCGATCCGGCGGCCACGAAGGTCGCCTCCTCGAGATTCGCCGAAACGGAGGGGGTGAGGGTACCGGGAGGACGCTTGGCGACCAGCGCGTCGTCGCCCGGCCATTGTGCCAGGAGCGTGTCGGGCTCCTCGGCAACATCCCAGATGAGAACCGCGCGCGCAGCGCCGACGATCGTTGCCGCGTGGCTCAGCAGGTGACCCGTCACCTCCTCGAGGTTCAGCGTGCGTTGCTGGGGCCACCGCGCCAGTCGGTCGATTTCCCGCCGCAGCCGCTCGTGATGGCGACTGAGATAGACGAGGATGGCGGCGACGACGACCAGATAGACGCACCGGCTGACGAAACGGTCGCCTTCGAATTCAGACGGGCCAAGCGTTCGGCTGATCCACGCGGTCATGATCAAGTACGTCGTCAGCACGACACCTGCGGTGACGAGCGTGCCCTTCCAGTCCCATCTCAGCGTGGCGCAGAACAGCGAAAAGACGAAGTACAGAAAGAACGGACTCGAGGGACCCAGCGTGAGGTACTGCAGAATTGACACGAAAATGATGTCGCTGACATGACTGATGATCGGCAGCTGTTCGCCCGGAGGCCGTACCCAGACGACTGCCAGGAGTGCAAGCGCGTAAGCGAGAAAGACGCCGCTCAGTGTGTACGTGATCGCGACCGCGCGGGTCGGCTGGCCGGGATCCCACCAGACGCCGAACAGGCCTGCGGTCGCGAGGGCGACGCGGGCACCGGCGATCACGCGCTCGGTCCGGACACGATGTGACAGTTGCGGCGGCAAATTCATCCCTTTCCGCGATTATACGGCCAGGGTCGGGTGTGCGAATTCGATCGACCGAAAGACTTGCGGCCTCGGTGCGCAGCGGTGCGAACAGACGGCAACGGTTACGACCCTCCCTCAATCCGCGCGAAACGCGCGCTGGCTGACCACGGTAGCGGCAACTTCCAGGGCTCGGGCGGATCGGGCTGGTCCGCGAAGGCCCGCAAGTCGTCGGGCAATCGGTTTAGCCGGGCCGCCGTACGGAATGTCGACTCGACGTCGGTCGCTGTCCATCCGCAGTTTCGGAAGAAATCAGGACCATCTTGAGGCGCAAATCGGTACGGGGCACCCGCTCGCTGGACGAGATCGCCCATTTCCGACGTCATCAGATTGAGCAGCGCCGGCGACGCGAGGTCGAGAATCCAGGTCTGAAAGCCGGCGGCCGCGAGATCGCGACCGAGCGCGCAGACCTCTTCCTCGGAGAAATAGACCAGGAGCCCTTCGGTCATCACAATTGCGCGGGTTGCCTCGCGACACAGCCGCGCGAAGATCTCGCGCCGATCGGAACGATCCAGCAGATCG
This sequence comes from Vicinamibacterales bacterium, assembly GCA_051985095.1. Taxonomy (GTDB): domain Bacteria; phylum Acidobacteriota; class Vicinamibacteria; order Vicinamibacterales; family CAVVIG01; genus Gp6-AA45. The sequence goes on from JBPYEE010000381.1 coordinate 2,819, forward strand.
AGTGTCACGCGCCGCAGTGTGCAGGCAGGCGTCGCTTCGGCGAGCGTCCGTTCCTTGTAGGCGATCACGTCCGGCAGGTCGATTTCCGTCCAGCGAAGGCTGGCGGGAATTGGCAGACGATACGGCCGTGCGTCCAGGCCGGCCGCCAGATTCACGACCGCGTCTGCGCCGCGATCGATCTCGGCAGCGATGAACGCATCGAAGAGGTACGTGCGTATAACGAATGGCCACGAGTGCTCTTCTGCAAACCGGTGCGCCCGGGCGATTTGGTCGCCGCGCGCTCCGGCCAGCCGCCGTGCATAAGGGTCGCGAAACAGCGCGTCGTCCCGCTCGGTTTCGCGAGCCCGGTAGGTCGCTACCCATAGAGCAGTGTCCGAGATATCGCGAATGAGCGGCTCGGATCCCTCTGACATGACCCCCCAACTCTAATCCGACAGTTTACGTGCTCTGCACGTGGAATGGATGGGTCGGAGACCTCAGGAAGGCTCGAAACGAGCACCAGATGGCAGCTATCTTGCGCCAGAAAACAACCGGACTCGAGGTGTCCAAACGCTGAGCCGCAGCCTCGACCGTTTGCGTCGGCGCAGATGCGGCGGGCTTCGAAAGGAGAGATGCGATGCGAGTCCTTCGAACGGTTCTGATCCTGGCGCTCGTGATCGTCGTCGGACTCATCACCTTCGGCTGGTGGAGCGGCGCGGGCAACCGACGCGCCTCGTGGCACCCTGACGGCGCTACCGCCGCAACGACCGGTGCGAGCGACACCTCCGCAGCGCGTGAGCGCGGAGCCGAAGTCGGCGAAAAGGCAGCCCGTGCAACGGCCGTGATTCGAGAAACGATGGCGGAAGCGGCGCTGACGTCGAAAATCAAGGCGAAAATGGCGCTCGACGACAACGTGCGCGCGCGCAGCATCGACGTCACCACGACCGGTTCGACCGTCAGGCTGACTGGCACGGTTCGATCCAACGCCGAGCGTGAACGGGCTGTGAGACTGGCGGGGGAGACCGTCGGCGTTTCGCGGGTCATTGATCACCTCGACGTGCAGCCATGACCCAAATGTGAAAAAAGCGTGCTCACCGCCGCGGTTGGGCGCGGGCTCATAGAATCTGATTCTCGGACCGATGACATTAGAGCTCCGCGCGCGTGAACGGTGGTGGTGTGCCGCCGTTCTGGTGTTCACGTTGCTGCCGACGCTGCGGACCTCCGCTGTTGGCGCCGATCCGCAATCGCAGTCGACTGACGGGACGGTGGCCGTCGATGCCGGCGATGTGTGGCGACGCGTACGGCACAAATCTTCACAAACCGAGCAGGCCGAGGACGAGGAACGGCCATTTTTTGCCGTTGCGCCGACCATTTCGTCGAAGCCATCGACCGGTCTGGCCGCTGGGGTGTCGACGAACGTGGCGTTCGTGGACGGCGATCCCGCCGTCACCGAGTTTTCGTCGGCGTCAGCCGGATTCCGTTTCTCACAGAAAGATCAGGCGCTCGGCGGCATCAAGTTCGGCGTGTTTACGGCCGGAGACCGTTGGTTTCTGCTGGGCGATACGCGTCTGTGGCGGACGTCACTTGGAACCTTCGCCCTCGGTCCCTCCGAGACCGCGGCGGGGGTCGCGAACCTGCGCTACGACTTCTATCGGCTGTACGAAACGACGTTCCACCAGATCGACCGTCATCTGTTCGTCGGTGCCGGCGTGAACATCAGCGATCATTCCGGCATCCATGCGACGGGGACACCGACAGCCGCGTTCGCGCAAAGCGCGTTCGTCTCTTACAGTGACGCGCACGGCTTCGCGACCGATCGCCAGGTGTCGAGTGGCACGAACGTCGCGGTGTTGTATGACACGCGCGACAATCCGATCAACGCATCGAAAGGGTATTTTGCGAGCGCCACTTACCGGACGTTTTTCGCCGGGTTTCTGGGCGGCCAGTCCACGTGGCAGGAACTCTACTTCGATGGGCGGAGCTACCGATCGCTGACCGTTGACGGCCGGCAGAAACTGGCGTTCTGGTTCCTCGCCGACCTCGTCACGGGTGGAACGGCGCCGTTCCTGGACCTCCCCTATACGTCGAGCGATGGTCGATCCGCCCGCGGCTACGGCGAAGGGCGATTCCGGGGGCCACACCTGCTGTACGGCGAGATGGAATATCGGGCAACGCTGACGCGGAGCGGGCTGTTGGGAGCGGTGGCCTTCTTCAACGCCACGAGCGTTGACGGCGACGCAACCCACCTACTCTTCGAGACCTTTGCGCCCGCCGCCGGTGGCGGTCTGCGGATCCTGCTCAACAAGCATTCGCGAACGAATCTTTGTGCCGATTATGGTTGGGGCGTGCACGGGTCTCGCGGTCTGTACCTTGGGATTCAAGAGGCGTTCTGACGTGTTCCGAGTCGTGACGTCAAGAGGCTCTCAATTGCTTCAGGGTTTTGTGAACGACGGCATGTCCGGCATCCACGACAGTTGTTTGAGATTCTCCGCCTGTCCAACTGTGAATCAACACATCCGCGTCCCTCCGCACGCCCTGCTCGGGGGTCACCCGGTCAGTGCTTGATTGTCCGGAGGTCAGGAACCCGGATCACACCAATAGATCGGGGCATGCGCATTGCCCCGCGAACGGTGCTCCCGTAACGAGGGCCAGCCTGGGTAACGGGACGGCGCGAAGAGTGAGCCCGGCTTCCTGAGCGCGTTGATGCTTCGCGACGCTGCAGAATTCATGCGAATTCACGACGGACCGTAAGCGACAGCTGCCTGGGTGATCGTTGGGGTGCGGACGACAGCGGGTCGTCGAAGCGGCGGACTCCGTTATTCCGTCCGCAGGGCGCGAATCGGGGGAATCGACGCAGCCCGCCCGGCGGGAATCAGCGCGGCCACAAAAGCGCACGTCGCCAGCGACCCACTCGCGATCAGGAGGGCGAACGGGTCCCAGAAGGAGACGCCGTACAGCTGCGCCGCAATCAGCCGTCCCGCTCCGACGGCGAGCGGCAGGCCCAGGATGAGCCCGGCCGCCACGCGTCTCAACGCGCCGCGCAACACGAGATCGATGACCTTCACACGGTCGGCGCCCAGGGCCATCCGGATCCCAATCTCGTTGGTGCGCTGGGCCACGGTGTAGGCGGTGACGCCGTACAGGCCGACCGCGGCGAGCAACAGCGCAACGATGCCGAACAGACCGGCGAGGCTCGCGACGGCACGCTCCTGATCGAACGAAAGCTCGACTTGCTGCTGCATGGTCCTGACGCTGACGATTGTCAGGTTCGGATCGAGGTCGCCGAGCGTCCTGGTTACGAGGGGCTCGATCGCGCCTGGCGTGGTGTTGGTCACCAGCATGACCCCGCTGACGAAATGCGATGCGAACTCGAGGCGCTGCATCAAGGCGTCTTTGTAGTCGACCATCTGGGCGAGGGGCACGTAGAACATCGGACGGGCCGGTAGGTTCAGCGCGAAGCCGGCGAATTTGGCGTCGGCGGCGACGCCGACGATTTGGAAGGTGCCGGCGTTCTCCGGCAGATCGAGACCGAAATGCTGGCCGAGCGGATCTTCGCCGGTCTTGAAGAAACGCCTGACGAATGCTTCATTGACGATCGCCACGAGCGGCGTCGTCTCGCTGTCGGTGGCGGTGAACGCGCGCCCGCGGACGATCCGGATCCCAAAGTTCTGCAGATAGTTGGCGCTGACGCGATCCCAGGACGCGCCGGCGTTCTCGCCCATCTTGGGCGGCGGGTGGCCCGAGACCAGGATCATCTCGCCCCAGTTGTCGGTCAACGGGTTGTACAGCGCGAGCCCCGAGCCCTGCACGCCCGGGAGCTGGTTCAGCTGACTCTCGAGAGTGCGATAGAGCGCCGCCAGTTTGGGTGCCGTATACGTGGCGGGCGGACGATTCAACGTCACCACAATCCGCCCATGCACCTGGTATCCGAAGTCCTGGCGCTCGAGATTGTTCAAACTGCGCGCCAGTAACGTTGCGCCGGCGACCAGCACGACCGACAGCGTGGCCTGCACGATTAGCAAAGCCTTGCGAGTGACCGACGAATGATCGCTCGTGCTGCGCCCCGAGCCGCGCAGGGCGTCGACAGGATCCGTCCGCGTCGCGAACCAGGCCGGTGCCGCGCCAAAGATGATGCCGGTCACGAGCGCGAGCGCAAAGGCGAACAGCAGGACCTCGGGAGACGGGGTCGTGGTGATTGGCAGGAAGGTCGTGTTAGTGAAGGCGAGCGTCAGCAGGAGGCGGGCGGCGCCCATCGCGACCCCCAGTCCGGCGGCGCCCCCGATGACGGCAAGTAACACGCTCTCGACGAGCGCCTGCGCCACGATCTGACGCCGCGAGGCGCCGACCGCAAGCCGCACGGCGGTCTGCGTGCGCCTGGCCACGGCGCGTGCGAGCAGGAGGTTCGCGACATTCGCGCACGCGATGAAGAGTACGAGCCCGCACACCGCCAGCAGGATCTGCAGGCTCCGGCCGTACTGTTCTTTCATGACGCCGACGCCGGCGCCCGCCGGGACGATGGCGATCGTCTGCTTGGGCAGCATGCGAATGATGTCCGGCATCCAGTTGGCCGGATACCCGGAGTCGTATTGCATCCACTGCCGCAGAACGCCGGTCAGGCGCGGCGCCATCCCATCGATCGATGCTCCCGGTTTCAGGCGGCCGATCGCGCGCAGCCAGGCCGACACCGGTTGACGGAGGAGCGAATTCTCGCCGGCAATCATCGGCTCCTGTTGCAACGGGATCCAGACATCCGGTGGATTGCCGCGCAGCGTCTCGCCGAAAAACCCGGGCGCCGCCACGCCAATCACGGTAAACGGATGCCCTTCGACGACGAGTGCGGAGCCGACGATCGACGCGTCGCTGCCGTAGGTGTTTTGCCACACGTGATGGCTGAGAACGACGACCGGCGCCGATGCAGGTGTGTCGTCGTCGGGCGTGAACACGCGCCCTCCAAACGCGCCGACGCCGAAGGTCATGAAGTAATTGCCGGTCACGAATTCGGATCGCAGCGGCCGCGCCGCGGTATCGATGCGTTCCCGCCGCACGCTGACGCGCACGCCGCCGGCCTGGAACGCGGCGACTTGCTCGAACTCCGGTGTCGCCGCTTTCAACCGCTCGAAGAGCGGGAACGAGAACAGCCCCCAGCGGTCTTGCGGGCCGCCTTCAACGCAGCAATCATCCCCGTCCCCGATGCGGTACAGCGTCGATGGATCGGCGACCGGCAACGATCGCAGCATGACGGCGTGAATCAGGGTGAAGATCGCGGTCGTCCCGCCAATGCCAAGCGCCAGCGTGAGCACGACCGTCGCCGTGAACACGCGAGAAATCCAGAACTGCCGGAGGGCGTAGCGGATCGCGCCCCAGGTGGTGTCCATGTTCAGGCTTAGACGGACTGTAGCGCGTCAGAGTTGTCTCGGATGCGTCAACCGCGACCCGTACGCGCCGGCGCGGTTCTTATGCAGGTTGCCGGCGCCGGGACGGGACGTGGATGAAAACGCCTAGCGCCGCACCGACGGCAGCTCCAATCACGGCGCCGATGGCCTGCCCGCGGATCAGATGCGACGTGGCGAAACGGATCACTTCCGGAATCTGCACGACCGCCTGGATCTGCGCGCCCTGCGGCAGTCCGCCCGGCGAGGAGTACCAGGCAAGCGCCGGCGGCACCACCAAAGAGGCGATCGCGGCGCCGATGAGAGCGCCCAACAGCATTAAGATAATCGTGGTCTTCATCTACCTCGACTCTCGCGGGTCGTTTCACCCCTATCGGTACGATAGCACTACGGTGCCTGGATCCGTCAGGGATAGACGAACGTGCACGTCCAGCCCGCGTCACCGCGCTCGTAGCGCTCGCGCACGTGCAGACGCGCCGTCTCTCGCGTCCAGAACTCGATGACGCGTGGGACGACGCGGTAGCCGGACCAGAATGGCGGCCGCGGAACAGCTCGTCCTTTGAAGCGCGCTTCGAGCTCAACAACACGTGCGTCGAGTTCGCCGCGGCCGGCGAGCGGCGCGCTCTGTTTCGAGGCCCACGCGCCGATTTGGGAATCGCGCGGCCGCGTTGCGAAGTAGGCATCGGCCTCGGCGTCGGGGACTGGTTCGACCGCGCCTTCGATGCGGACCTGCCTGCCGATCGGCGCCCAGTAGAAGCACAGCGCCGCGCGCGGTTCGGCCTCGAGCGCCCGCGCTTTCCGGCTCTCCAGGTTTGTGTAGAAAACGAAGCCGCGCTCATCGACTCCTTTGAGCAGCACGAATCGGCCGGACGGCTGACCGTCGGCGTCGACGGTCGACAGGACCATCGCGTCCGGTTCGGCGCACGTGGCGGAGGCGCGGGTGAACAACTGGCGAAACTGTTCGATCGGGTCGGTCATCGGGAGATAACCCCGATCATCCAACACCGGCCACCCCGAGCAGAACAACTTTCCGCTTGACAGGCGCCCGGCTGTCGAAGCACAGTGTCACTGTATTAGTTCATTGATACAGTTGCCCGGGGCGGGCCGCAGGCAGCGAACCGATGATGTTCAGGCCGAATCCGGCGCTCGGCGTTCCCATTTACCTCCAGCTGATCGAGCAGGTGAAGCACGCCATCGAGACCGGCGCGCTGCGCGCCGGTGAGCAGCTGCCCGGCATTCGGCCGTTGGCCGAGGAACTCGTGATCAATCCCAACACCGTCGCTCGCGCCTACCGTGAGCTCGAACACGAAGGGGTGATTGAGCTGCGTCACGGTGCCGGCGCCTTCGTGGCGAACAACGCGCGGGCGAAGAAGGTCGTGGACCGGCTGCGGACTGCGCAGCCGGTCATCGCGACGGCGGTCCACCGCCTGCGCACGGCCGGCGTGAGCGACGAAGAGATTCGCCGCCTCTTTGAAGCCGAGCTCGCCGGACTCAACAGAAGTGGAGATCAGCGTGACTGACCCATTCGTCATCCACACCGCCGGGCTGCGAAAAGCCTACGAAGCCGTCGAGGCGCTGCGCGGTCTCGACCTGACCGTGCCCGCCGGATCCATTTTCGGATTCCTCGGCCGCAACGGCGCGGGCAAGACGACCACGATCAAAGTGCTCCTCGGTCTGGTGCGGCCGTCCGGCGGCGAGGCCCGTGTGTTCGGGCTCGACGCCGCCGACACGAGTGACAGCGTGACCATCCGTCAGCGTGCCGCGTTCGTCAGCGAAGACAAGGACCTCATCGGCTACATGACCGTCGATGAGATCGTGGCCTTCACCGCTTCGTTCTTCCCGCAGTGGCGCCGTGATCTCGAGCAGCAGTACCGCCGCAGGTTCGATCTCCGCGGCGATCAGCCAGTGAAGGCCCTCTCACGCGGAGCCCGGTCCAAGCTGGCGCTGACCCTGGCGCTCTGCCGCAATGCGGAACTCCTGCTCCTCGACGAGCCCACGTCCGGGCTGGACGCGGCGGCGGCCGAGGAGGCGATGCAGGCGATCGTCTCGCACGTGGCGAGCGAGCCGCTGACGGTCTTCTTCTCGTCGCACCAGTTGGCCGAGGTCGATCAGATCGCAGATCACGTGGCGATTGTCGATCGCGGTCGCGTGCGCGTCAGCCGCCCGCTCGACGATCTGCGCGCCGGTTTCCGCCGGATCCAGATCGTGTTTGATGGCGAGGCGCCGGCAGTGGCGTTCCGCGCGCCGGGCGTCGAACGGATTCGCCGCAACGGCCGCGTCGTGACGGTGCTCGCGAGCGCCGGCGCCGACGCGGTCGTCAGCGAGGCGCGTGCGCTCGAACCCGCCTCGATCGACGTGTCGCCGGTCTCGTTGAAGGAAATATTTCTGGACGCAGTGAACTCGGAGGATTGACATGCTCTGGCACAAAACCTGGCTCGAGACGCGGTGGCGGTTTCTGATCGGCCTCGCGCTGCTGATGCTGCTCGCGTGCGGGGCGGTGTTCGAATACCCGGCAACGGCCCGGCTGCTGCCGCTCGCACAATCGATTCCGACCGGCAGCGGCGTGGTCGGTCGAGCGATCAGCGATGCCATCGCAACCCAGCGCGACTACCGCGGCTTTATCTGGTGGCAATGGGTCCGCCAGAACTTTACGCAGTTGTGGACGCTCTTTGCCGTCCTGCTCGGCAGCGGCGGGCTGCTCGCGGGCGGATCGAGCGGCGCTCGGTTCACGCTGTCGCTGCCGGTCTCGCGGACGCGCGTGATCGGCGTGCGCGCGGCAGCGTGCTTCGGCGAGCTGCTGATCCTCGCGTTTGCGCCATCGCTCGTCATTCCGTTGCTGTCGCCGGCGGTAGGCGAGAGCTATTCGGTAGCTGCCGCGCTCGTCCACGCACTCTGCATGTTTGTCGGGGGGGCCTGTGTGTTCAGCTTCGCGCTTCTCATGTCGACGACCTTCACCGACGTCTGGCGCCCGGCACTCGTCACCTGCGCCGTCGCAATCGGACTCGGCGTCGTGGAAACCGCCGTGCGCCAGTCCGGTCCCTACGGGCTGTTCGCGACCATGGCCGGCGAAAGCTATTTCCGGGCCGCGGTGATGCCCTGGGGCGGTCTGCTGGCCAGCGCTGCCGTATCCGTCGCGCTTCTGTACGGCGCCACGATGAATTTTGCCCAGCAGGATTTCTGATCACGCGACACACGCAACAGCGTTGCGCCCGGCGCGGACGCGCCCGCGATAACGATATGATGGTCCGCGCGTGCGAATCCTCAAGTTCGGCGGGTCCTCGTTGTCGACACCGGCAGCCGTACGCGGCGTCGCGGACATCGTGCTCGACGCCCGGCAGCGCGAGCCGGTGATAGTCGTCGTTTCCGCGTTTCAGGGCATCACCAACCAGCTGCTCGACGCGGCCCAACGGGCGGAACGGTCCGACGCGACGTTTCAAAAAAGCTTCGACGACATCGCGCGGCGCCACCGCGCGGCGGTCGCATCGCTCGTCGGCCCGGGCCGGACGCGCGCGCGCATCGCCGTCGACGCCCTGCTCGAGGAACTGGCGGGCACGCTGCAGGGAATTCATCTGCTCCGTCACTGCCCCCTGCGCGCGCTCGACATGACCGGCAGCTTCGGCGAGCGGTTGTCTGCCCTGATCGTGTCGGCCCACCTGGCTCGCCGGGTTCCGTCGGTCTTCGTCGACGCGCGCGCCTTTCTCGTGACCGACGATCAGTTCACGGCGGCGAACGTCGACTTCAAGCACACGAACCCGCGCGCCCGCCGGCTGTTCGCGCGGCTCCGCGGCCGCACGATTCCGGTCGTGACCGGCTTCATCGGCGCGACCGCGGACGGCCAGACGACGACCATCGGACGAAACGGGTCCGACTACACCGCCGCGATCGTGGGCGCAGCCGTGAAAGCCTCGGCCATCGAGATCTGGACCGATGTGGATGGCGTGCTGAGCGCGGATCCGCGCATTGTCGGGTCAGCGTTCGTCGTGCCCCGGATGACGTATGAAGAGGCGATGGAGCTGTCGTACTTCGGCGCGAAGGTGTTGCACTCGTCCGCGATTTCGCCCGCCGTCGCAAAGAAGATCCCGATTCGCATCAAAAACACTTTCAAGCCGGCCTCGCCCGGGACCGTCATCGGGCCCCGTGCCGACGATGACGGGCGGCTCGCCACGGGCATCACCGCCGTTGGCGGTCTGTCGCTCTTGACGCTTCGAGGACCGGGAATGGTCGGTGTCCCGGGCGTGGCTGAACGGCTCTTCCGGGCTCTCGCGTCGCGCCGAGTCAACGTCGTGCTGATCTCGCAGGCCTCGTCGGAGCACACCATTTGCTTCGGCGTGCGCACGGCCGATGCGACGCGGGCGACGACCGCAATCGATCAGGAATTCCGGTTCGAGATCGCCGGCGGTCTGATGAACATCGATCACAAGGCCGATCAGGCAATTCTGGCCGTCGTCGGCGAAGGGATGATCGGACGCCCCGGAATCGCCGGAAAGGTGTTCGATTCGCTCGGCCGCCAGAATATCAACATCAGCGCCATCGCCCAGGGCGCGTCGGAACGAAACATCTCGTGCGTGATCGACGCGCCCCAGCAGAGCCGCGCGCTGAACGCCATTCACCAGTCCTTCTTCGAGAGCCGGACCCGGCTGGCCCTGGTGTTTGTCGGCGTCGGCAACGTCGGCAGCGCCGTGCTGCGTCAGCTGCATCAGCAGCGCCACTATCTGCGTTCGCGCGGCTTCGACGTCGAGGTTGTCGCTCTCGCCAACAGCCGGCGCGTCGCGGTCAACCCGCATGGCATCGATCTCGGGCGCTGGAGCGAGACGCTCCACGACGCGCCCGACCGGATGGACCCCGAGCGGCTGGCGCACACCCTGGCGGAGATGAACCTCACCAACGCGGCGCTCGTCGATTGCACGGCCGGACCGGCGATCGTCGACGCGTATCGGTCGTTCATCGAGGCAAACCTGCACATCGTCACGCCGAACAAATGGGCGAATGCGCTGCCGTGGAAGCGGTACTCGGCGCTGATGTCACTGCTCGAATCGCGCAAAAAGCACTTCCTCTTTGAGGCGAACGTGGGCGCGGGCCTCCCGATCGTCTCGACGCTCCGCGACCTGATCGCCAGCGGGGACGAGATCGTCCGCATCGACGGCATCCTCTCCGGAACGCTCAGCTACCTGTTCAACAGCTTCGATGGGACGGCGCCGTTCAGCGCGCTGGTCGCGGAGGCGCATCGGAGCGGGTTCACCGAACCCGACCCCCGCGAAGATCTCTCGGGCAACGACGTGGCCCGTAAGCTGCTGATCCTGGCGCGCCTCACGGGGCACCAGATGGACCTGGCCGATGTGCACGTCGATAGCCTCGTGCCGCGGTCGCTGAGCCGCGGCGTCTACTCCGACCGGTTCCTGTCCCGCTACGCCCGGTGGGACCGGCAGATGGCGGAGCGGTTGAAGAGGGCCGCCGCGCGCGGCAACGTCCTGCGGTACGTCGGCACTCTCGAGGACGGTCGGGCGCGTGCGGGGCTGAAGGAATTCCCGAACAGTCACCCGGTCACTGCCGCAAAGGGCAGTGACAATGTGATCGCGTTTACCACCAAACGCTATTCGAAAACGCCACTTGTCGTTCAGGGCCCCGGCGCCGGTGCCGACGTCACGGCGATGGGTGTGTTCTCGGACATCCTGAAGCTCTTGCACTACCTGCCGCGCTGAAGGTCGCCGCGTCGGCGGCAAGCGCCTTAGTTGATGTCGATCACGTCGCCCGCGGGTGACACGGGCCCGGTCGCCTGCGCCCTTCGGCGAAGCGACACCACGAGCGCCACGCAGGCCGTCCAGGTGGGCAGCATATCGGCAACGGGCAGGAACTCGATGACGAAGGTGGGCAACAGAAGCGGGTGAAACCCGAGCAGCCGCCACATCACGACCGCCGCAATCGTGTCGAGGGTCTCGTCGGCGAAGGCCCATCCGAACGGTCCGAGCGCAAACTGCAGGACATCGGTGGCGATCGCGACCCCGTACGCCAGGCGGACGCGGCCGGGGCTGAGCACCGGCTGGTCGAGGATGAGCGCTCGCAGAGAAATCGCCACTCGTCCGATTGTACTCGTCGGACGGCGGAACGCGAGTCCGCGCCCCCCCGACACCGATGTCGAGTTCCTGTGGCACGCCTCGCCATCAGGGCCGGTCTCTGCCGCTGCCGTCACGTCGGCGACGGATGGCGGGTTCGGCTGCGAAGGCGCCGCATCGCGCCCCGAAGCAGCGCGCGGGCGGTTTCGAACGACAGGGCTGCCAGCGCCTCCTCGATCGGGAACCAGCGCTTCTCGCGACTGTCGGTCTGGTTGGATTCGGCTCGCGCCTCGATCAGGAAGTATTCAACCCGCACGAGCTCCCTGCCGTTATGGAACTCCACCGGCGAGCCCACGCGCCGGCCAATCACCAGGCCGTCGATGCCGGCTTCCTCGCGCGTCTCTCGAAGCGCGGTTTCCTGTGGCGTTTCGCCTTCTTCGACGTGCCCTTTCGGAAAGATCCAGATGGAGGGATCTTTCTTCGCGCGGACGAGCAGGATCGAAATGCCGTCGCGAGTGCGACGAAAGACGATCCCGCCCGCCTGAGGAACAGCCTTCAGCCTGCTGCTCGCGGGTCAGCGGTTTTGACCGCCGCCGGTTGACGTCACCTTGCCCTTGCGCTCGTCGACGAGCCGCTGATAGTCGGCGTCATCGAGGTAGACGATGTCGAGCCAGACCTGCAGCATGTCGTCGACGCTGCGCTCGCCCAATCCGGCCCACATGTTCGGATCCGGATTGCGCCGGTGTCGAAGCCTTCGTACGCCGGCGCGACCCTCTGGCCCGTCCAATGATGGACGCCCATCATCTGCGAGACCGTCGTCGACTGCGCCGCAAGCGGCAGCGGCGTGAAGGTCACCAGTAACACGGCGAATCGAAGTGCATTCGTGTCAGACCTCGCAAAAGTCACAATCTGCCATGCGCAAATCAGTCCGACCCTGTTCGACGTTCTGGTAAGGCGAATACGTACAGCGCGTTGCCGGTCGCGGGCGGGCGCACCTCGGGAATGATGGTGCGAGGGACGACGCGCGGGCTGCCGCCGCTCGAACTCCCGGTCGTGACGGCGATGTATTGGCGGCCGCCGACACTGAAGGCGATCGGCGATCCCTGCACCGTGGTCGCCAGGCGCGTCTGCCACAGCGTTTCGCCGGTCTTCACGTCGAACGCGCGAAAGTTGCGATCGAGATCGCCGACGAACCCGACGCCGCCCGCCGTCGTCAGCACCGAGGTGAGGAACGGCACGCGCTGCTCACGCGACCAGACCTCCTTCAGCG
>JBPYEE010000382.1:0-4286 GCA_051985095.1 Vicinamibacterales bacterium
GTCGCATGTTTTCTGCTAGAGAACTACGAGATTTTGGCACGTCAGCGCATCGCAGCAGACTGCGACGAGCAAGACGAGGACGGACGTCATGAATCGAAGCGCATCGAGGACCCACGACAACTTCAACACTGACGACACATTAGACGTTCTCGACAGGGACAGGATCTCAACTAGCCCGCGGTGCCCCGGCTGCCAACTGACGGCGACGGCGGTCTGTTGAGCAACGTGAGGCACTCCACGATTTGGTCGTCAGCTCGAATTCGATTGAGCGTTGCGCGACGAGGCTTCGAAGAGTTTCAAGTTTTCGCAGAGTTTACCGTTGAGCTTTCTCCTCCCGGGTGTATGAATAGGCCCACCGATTCCCGATTTCGTACGCACGACTAAGGAGGACAGAAATGAAACTCTCTCCCCGATGCGCTTTCCTGGTGCTTCCCCTGGTTGTCGTCCTGGCTATGAGCGTCACCAACTACGCGCAACAGCCGGGCGACACCGGCGTCGTTCGTGCTGCGATCGCGGGCGGTTTCGGCGACATGAGTTCGCGCGCACCTGTCAGCGTGTCATCAGTGGAAAGCGGATCGCCCAACTCGATCGTGCTGAACGCCGACACGGGCGCCGTCGTGTCGGGTGGATTCGACGTCACCTTGAACGCCGCGGCCAGCAGCACATCGCAAAGCGGCAATGACGATCAGTTCGACATCGACCACAGGCAGCCTAACAAGTCGACGATCGACGGACTGAACACGGTTGCCACGTTCAGCGGCGCCTTTGTCGCGCAGGCCGGCCCGAGCGCCGGGAAGGATTTCCGCTTCACCATGGTGGGGAACGATCCCAAGCTCGGTGGAACGACGGTCATCCCGGCCAACCTCGACGAGGTGTCGCTGCAACTGCTCAATGCCAACGGCACCGTATTTCAGACCGTGTCCTTTTCGCCGTTCGAAAAGCTCACGCTGGAGTCTCCCAACTTCGAGCCGCTGACCTACCGCACCGGTCACAACATCGAGTACGGCGACGCGGTGCATCGCGCGCAGTTCAACAACGTGAGGGGCAACGACTGGCACACGCTACTGATCCCGAAGGTCGTGAACAAGGTCACCATTACGGTGCCGTTCTTCGTGAACGTGCAGTTGAGCAACGGGACCATCGTCCAGGCGCGCTCGTATTTCACGGGAATCGCCGCCGACGGCAGCACGTTCGTGCTGATGCTCAGCCCGCTGTTCAACTTCTTCTTCGACAACGAGGTCGTGAACGAGATCAATCTGGGGAATTTCACGACCAACGGCATGAACGTCACGATGTTTCCCAATACGTTCCTGTTCAATCTCAACGTCAACAACCCCAACGTCCCGGGGGGCTGCTGCACGCTCGGCTTCCACACGTATTTTCGGGACGGCGCGTTCCCGGAGAGTCGCTGGATCACGCAGTACGCCAGCTGGATTTCACCGGGGCTGTTCGGCGCCGGATTCCAGGATGTGACCGCACTCAGCCATGAACTGGCGGAGAGTTTTGGCAACCCGTTCGTCAGCAATCCCGCGCCCAATTGGCAGTTCCCCGGTCAGCCGGCGAATTCGAAGGTCTGTCAGGCCAACCTCGAGGAGGGCGACCCCATCGAGGTCCTGGCCAATGCCACCACCACAATCCAGGTGAAAGAAGGCAATTTCAAGTTCCTTTACCATCCGCAGAACATTCCCCTGCTGCAATGGTTCGAGATGGGAGCCACCTCCAGCGCTATCGATGGGGCTTTCAGCTTCCCGGATGAGACAGTGTTACCGCATTCGGCAATTCCTTGTCCGCAGTAGACCAGCGGGGTCGGACGAGAAAAGAGGCGCTGATTCCAGCGCCTCTTTCTCAAAAGGCTGTCCCTCGCCAATATTGCGTCCTGGCAAGAATCGTTGACGTTGGCGTCGCCAGTCGGCAGGCTGCGAGGCGATGCGAGCTGTAATTGAGATGGGGCTTGCGGCCCGATCGGCTCAGTTCGCGGAATACGGCGTTTTGTTGCGGTTGCCGAAGAACGGATCGGCGAGATCCGAAGGAGGGCTCATCGTCAGCGATGGCCGATGCGTGTGAAGAAGGACTCGCGATATGTCTCCGAGATCGGCACGTCGAGCCCGGCAATCGCAATCCGCCCGCGTTCGATCGTGTCTATGCGATCGAGCGCCACCATGTACGACTTATGGACGCGGCAGATGCCGTGCGGTGTCAGCTGTCGCTCGAAGTCGGCAAACGTCTGCAGGGTCATCAGCCGGCGCGTCGGGGTGTGGATGCGGCGGTAGTCGCGCTGACCTTCGATCACGAGGATCTCGTCGAGTCGGATTTTCTCGAAGCGCTGTTCCGTCTTCACGAAAATCACGTCGAGCTCGCGCTGGACGGCAAGTGCGCCTGCCGCCAGCGGCAGCACCACCCGGCCAGCCGTGGCGAACCACCCGACGAACCCTCGAATCACGAGCGCGATGGCGACATGCACCGCGGCGACGAGCGCCAGCGACAGCGATAAGCCCAGCAGCTCGCTGGACTTCGCGAACACCGGCTGGCGTAACCCGAACAGCAGTGCCGCGAGGAGAAGGCCCACCCCGGCGGCCGCGAGCGACACGACGATGCCGCCGGCGAAGACGCTGCAGTATCGCTGGCGTGCCAGCAATCTCGAAAAGAGCGGGCCATAGGACGCGTAGAACGCACCGGCGTTCGGCGCGAGCGCGATGAGGAGGACCGGCCACGCCACCAGCAGGGCGGGCCCGGAGCGCGCGGTCGCATGAGGCCCTCGCGCCAGCGCGAGCATCATCCCGAGCAGCAACAGATAGAGGCTCCAGTAGCCCGAGTGCACGATGGCGACGAGGTCTCGTCTCACTTACCCCTTGTCCCTTCGCAGCGCAAATGTCACGTAGGCCGCGACCGTAAATACGATGAAACAGCCGGCCGCGATCGCCGTCGGTGGCGCAGGCACCGGCAGCCGCCGATGATATTCCACCATCAAATAGTCGAGCGCGGCGTACGAATAGGGCAGGACGTAGCTGTAGGGCCAGCTGATTGTCCCGATCGAAAGCAGCCACGCCGCCAAGCCGATGGCCAGCGGTGCGACGAACGAGCGGAACCGTAGGGCGAGCAGATACTGGATCGCGGCGATTGGGAGCACATCCACGAGGAACACCGCGGACCGCGCCGCGAGCGCGCGCACGGGAAATCCGGCCGGGACGCGGGCGCCCGGGACGAGCAGCGCCGGGACGCTGCCGGCCAGATAGATCGAGCCAATGAAGAGCGCCAGCATTTGCGCGGCGAGGAACACGATCACCGTCAGCTTGGCGGCGAACACGGCGGCCGGTGGTACTGGCGACGCGTGCACCTGTTTCCAGCCGTTGTTGCGATCCTCGATCTGCGTCACCAGGCTGACGGCGAGCATCACCATCATTGGCAGAATCATCAGCACCATCGACTCCCATGCCTGCACCGAGAGCGTCGTCCAGTACCGCGGGTCTTCGAGCATCCGCGGCAGGCCGCCGGGACGGCGGACGCGCGCCAGCAGAATGATGGACGGCACGAACGTCGCGCTGCCGACCACGAGCGGCGTCGTGAGACTGCGGCGCCGCTTCAGCCATTCGCTGCGCAGGACGGCGATCATCGCCGTTCCTCGCCGACGAGATCGAGGAAGATGTGCTCAAGACTGGCGCGAGAGGTCATCACTTCGTAGAGCACGAGACCCTCCGTCCACAAAAGCCCGGTCAGGCGGCCGGTGTCGTCACGCGAGAGCGGCGGCAGCCGCACTCTGTCGTCTTCGAGCGACGCGCACATGCCGGCCCCCGCGGCCACGGCCGCCGCGCGCGGGTTGTCGCTGGTGTCGAGCGTCGTGAACGACGCCGACGCCTGCCGCTGGCGCAATTCGTCCAGCGTGCCCTGGAACCGCAGCGTCCCGCGGTGGATGACGCCGATGTGCGACACAACCCGCTCGACTTCCGACAGGATGTGGCTCGAGACGAGGATCGTCACTCCACGCTCGCGGTTAAGCGTCACCAGCAGCCGGCGCATATCGAGGACGCCCTGCGGATCGAGTCCATTGGTCGGCTCGTCGAGGATAAGCAGCGACGGCTCGTGGAGAAGCGCGACGGCGATCCCGAGGCGCTGCCTCATGCCAAGGGAGAACTGGTCGGCGCGCTTCGATCCCGTGCCGGCCAGATCCACGAGAGCGAGCACCGCGTCGATTCTGCGCCGGTCGCATCCATAGACGTGCCGCCACACCTCCAGATTCTCCGTTGCGGTCAGATGACCGTACACCGACGGCATCTCGATCGACGATCCCA
>JBPYEE010000383.1:0-12942 GCA_051985095.1 Vicinamibacterales bacterium
AGGATCCATTTGGGACAAAAATCTCAAACAGATGGCGGACGAGTGGAAGCAGGCGACGGACGGCCGCATCGTCGTCACCGTGTACAGTGGCGGCTCGCAGGGCGACGAGCCGACGGTCCTCCGCAAGATGCGGCTCGGCGCCCTCCAGGCGGCGTCGTTCTCGACGATAGGTCTCGGCAACATCGACGCGGCCTTCAACGTCTTCGACATTCCCTTCTTCTTCGACTCCTACGACGAACTCAATTACGTGACGGACAAGCTGACGCCGGCGATCCGCAAGAAGCTCGAGCCGAAGGGGTTCGTGCTGCTCAACTGGGGACACGTCGGATGGACGCAAATCTTCACCAAGCGCCCGGTGCACACCGTGGACGATCTCAAGAAGATCAAGCTTTACACCTCGGCGGGGAGCGACCGCATGGTGCAATGGCTCAAAGCGAACGGCTTCGAGCCGCGCGCTATGGCGACGACCGACATCTTGCCTGGGTTGACGACCGGCATGATCGACGGCCTGCCCACGCCACCGCTCGTCGCGATGCTCTTCCAGTGGTACAAACAGACGCCGTACATGCTGGACATCGGTCTGGGGCCAATCGTGGGCGCGACGGTGGTGACGGCGAAGACCTGGAACGCGATTCCGAGCGCCGACAAGCCGAAGCTGATGGCCGCCGCCGCGGGCGTCGAAGAGCGGCTGCGCGTCGACGTGCCGAAGCAGGACCGGTCCTCGATCGAGACAATGGTCAATCAGGGCCTCACCGTCACCAAAGCGACCGGCCCTGAGTGGCGCACCGCGCTGAACAGCCTCTCCAAAACGATGGGCGTACCTGCCGACATCTTTGAGCTGGCGAGCAAAGCCCGCGACGAATTCCGCAAGAGCCATCAGAAGTAGGCGTCGTCATCGCTCACGAAGTTTCGGCCACCCGGAGCGGCCCTCAGTTGACGGTTGAACCGGGGGGGAAGCAGGAGGGCTTGACGACCGCCCGCCGGCCGTTCGACCGCGTCGAAGACGCGCTCGCGTCGTGTGCGCTGCTCGTCATGGTCGTCTTGCCGCTCGCCGAAATCCTCGTCCGGCGTGTCTTTGGTCGCGGGATTCCCGCGTCCCTCCCGATCGTTCAGCACTTGACGCTGTGGGTCGGGTTTCTCGGTGCCGCGATCGCGGCCCGCGAAGGGAAACTGCTGGCGCTCGCGACCGGCACGTTCATTCCGGCGGGCGCCTGGCGCCGGGCCGCCGACATCATCGCGGCGGCATTCGGGGCCTGTTCGGCCACCGTCCTGGCGTGGGGCGGGTGGCAGATGGCCGCGCTCGAGCGCGAGGCCGGGACGAGCATCGGCGCCGGCATCCCGACCTGGATCGCGCAGATCGTGCTGCCGGTCGCCTTCGTGCTCATCGCCGCGCGGCTTGTCTGGACCTGCGGCCGCACGGCGCGGACCCCCGCCGAGCGGACCACCGATCGCGCGCTCGCCTCGCTCGGCATCATCGCCGGCATCTGGTTCCTGTCGATGCCAGCGGTCATCGAACATACGCCGCTGACGCTCGGCTTCATCGTCATCATCGTGGCGGCGATCGCCGGCACGCCGCTCTTTGCGATTCTCGGCGGCACCGCCGCGTTCTTGTTCATGCACGACGGGACGGCGCCCGGGACGATTCTCATCGAAACCTATTCACTCAGCGTCTCGCCCACGCTGCCGGCGATTCCGCTCTTCACGCTCGCCGGCTTCCTGCTGGCCGAAGGTCACGCGTCCGAGCGGCTGTTGCGGGTGTTCCGCGCCTGGTTCGGGTGGATTCCCGGCGGAACGGCCGTCGTCTGCGCCGTGCTCTGCTCGTTCTTTACAGTGTTCACGGGCGGATCGGGGGTGACCATTCTGGCGCTCGGCGGCGTGCTGTTTCCGGCGCTGCTCAGGGACGGCTATCGCGAACGATTCTCGCTCGGCCTGCTGACCGCCTCCGGATCGCTCGGTTTGCTGCTGCCGCCGGCGCTGCCGCTGATCCTGTACGCCGTCGTCGCGCAGATTCCAATCGAGGACATCTTCCTCGGCGGCGTGCTGCCGGGCATCCTGTTGACGACCATGGTGGCCGCCTGGGGCGTGCGCGAAGGGATCGTGTCCGGCGCCGGCCGGTATCCGTTCCGGGCCGAAGAGGCCTGGGCGTCGTTGTGGGCCGCGAAATGGGAACTCGCGATTCCCGTGCTGGTGCTCGCCGCGATGTTCAGCGGCCTGGCGACGGCGGTCGAAGCGGCGGCGCTGACGGCGCTGTATGCGCTGATCGTGCAGGCGGTGATCCATCGGGACCTCTCGCTGCGCCACGACCTGCTTCGGGCGTTCACCGAATGTGTGACGGTGATCGGCGGCGTGTTGATCATTCTCGGCGTCGCCCAGGGATTTACCAGTTATCTGGTGGGCGCGCAGGTGCCGGCGAGACTCGTCGAGTGGGTGCGCGGCCACATCGCCTCGCGCCTCATGTTTCTCTTCGTGCTGAATCTCTTTCTACTGGTCGTGGGCTGGCTGATGGAGATCTTCGCCGCGATTGTGGTGGTGGTTCCGCTGATCGTCCCGCTTGGCGCGTCGTTTGGTATTCATCCCGTTCATCTCGGGATCATTTTCATCGCCAACCTGGAACTGGGCTTCTTGACGCCGCTTGTCGGTCTCAACATATTCCTCGCGTCATACCGCTTCAAGCGGCCGATCCTTGAAGTGTGCCGAGCGGCGCTGCCGATGATGGGGATTCTGGGCATCGGCGTGCTCGTCATCACGTACGTGCCGTGGCTGACGACAGGGTTGCTGCACCTGCTGGGACGGTAGGGATCCGGGCGCGCGAGATCGCCGCCAGCGCCAGAAGGGCGAAGGCCGACGCCGAGAAGAACGCGTAGCGTAATCGCCGAACCGGTCGAACACGCGTCCCGCGATGGCAGGCCCGAGGATGCCCGCCGCGCCCCACGCCGTGAAGAGCACGCCGTAGTTCAGCCCGAGGTGGCTCGTCCCGTAGAAGTCGGCCGTCGTCGAAGCAAAGACCGACAACTGCGTGCCGTAGCACCAGTAGACGAGCGCGACGAAGGCATAGAAGGCCACGACATTTGCCCGCCCGATGAAGAGCGCCGGCATCGCGATCGCCGACAGCAGGATCATCGTCTGCAGCGTCCGCAGCCGGCCGATCGCGTCCGACAACCATCCTGACAGGATGCGTCCGCCGGCGTTGCCGCACGAGGTGACGACCAGCCAGATCGTCGCGACCGTCGCGCCGAGACCTGCCGCACGCGTGAAGGGCACCAGCTGGCTGATCGTCATCTGGCCGGCCGTCGTGCCGAAGCAGAACGCAATCCACAACGCGTAAAACGTCGGCGTCGCGAGCATGTCACGCGTCGTGAAATCAGCGCGCGCCGTGGCGGCAGCCGCCGGGCTCCAGTTCGGGGGGCGGTACCCGGCGGGCGGATTCTTCAGCAGCGCCGTCCCGATCATGGTCATCACGAAGAACACGGCGCCGAGGATTTGGAACGTCGCGCGCCAGCCGACGCTCGGGACGAGCCAGCCGCTCGCAAGCGTGCCGAAA
Source organism: Vicinamibacterales bacterium (assembly GCA_051985095.1). Taxonomy (GTDB): domain Bacteria; phylum Acidobacteriota; class Vicinamibacteria; order Vicinamibacterales; family CAVVIG01; genus Gp6-AA45. Next base: position 3,542 of record JBPYEE010000383.1, read on the forward strand.
ATCGCGGAGCCGCCGCCATAGCCGCCGACCATCAGGCCGACGACCAGCCCGCGGCGATCCGGAAACCATTTGGATCCAACCGGCATCGGCGTGGCGTAGCCGAAGCCGTTGCCGATGCCGACGATCACGCCGTAGAAGACGTACAGCGTCGCCAGCGACGAGGTGAAGCTCGCGAGCAGAAAGCCGCCGCTGACGAGCAGGCCGCCCAGGAAGGCGCAGATCCGCGGCCCTTTGCGGTCTTGAATCCGGCCGGCCAGGACAAACGTCAGAGCGAAACAGACGATCGCGATGGTATACACCCAGGACGTCTGGGCGCGGCGCCAGCCGAACTCGCGCTCGAGCGGGGGGACGAACACGCTCCACGCGTACAGCGACCCGAGCGCCAGATTCATGAGGATGCCGCCGACCACGGGTAGCCACCGGTTCGACATGGGACCCGAAGTATAATCACACAATCAAGGAGTGTGCGATGAGGGTTGGCACTGTTGCTCTGGCTCTGGTCGCGGCCGCTGGATTGGGCGTGCCCTTTGGGGTGCACGCGCAGCAGGCGGCTTCTTCGGACGTGACGTTTACGAAGGACATTGCGCCGATTCTGCAGCGCAGCTGTCAGAACTGCCACCGCGCCGACGGCGTCGCCCCGATGTCGCTCGTCACCTACGAGGATGTCCGGCCGTGGGCCCGCGCGATCAAGCAGCGCACCGGCATCGGCCCCCACGCCGGCGTGATGCCGCCATGGTACGTGGAGAAGAACCTCGGCATCCAGCAATTCAGGGACGACCCCTCGCTGAGCGAGCAGGAAATCGCCAAGATTGCCCGGTGGGCGGACGCCGGCGCGCCGAAGGGGGACCCGGCCGACATGCCGCCGCCCAGGACCTGGGACGACCCGCGCGCGTGGCACATCGGGACGCCCGATCTGATCGTCAAGTCCCAGGAGGTTCTGGTCAAGGGCGATGCGCCCGACTGGTGGGGTGAGATTCCGAGCATCCCGACCGGCCTGACCCAGGATCGCTACGTTGCCGCACTCGAGATCAAGGAAGTCAACGACGTTGACACGCATGCGGCCGGCGGCCGCGCGACCGTCGGCGGCCGCTTCGTGATCCACCACATGATTTGGCGCACGCAGGTCCTCGATCCGACCAAGGCGAACGAGCCGCCGGATCCGCTCGCGATCTTCAACGACGAGGAGGCGGTGAACTGGCCGGTCCACGAGGTCGGGCGCAATCCCGATTTCTTCGATCCGAAGTCCGCGCGGCTGCTGAAGGCGGGCTCCTACATCGTGTCCGATTCGGTGCATCTCCATTCAAACGGCCGCGACACGCACGCCCACCTGGAGATCGGGTTCAAGTTCCAGCCCATCGACTACAAGCCGACCTACAAGCGCGCCGTGTTCGGGCTCGGCAACGGCGTCGACATCGACATCAAAGGGATGGAGGCGAACCAGCAGCTGCACGCGTATACCGTCCTGCAGCAGAACACGAAGATCATCTCGTTCGAGCCGCATCTGCATGCGCCCGGTGCGCGGATGTGCTTCGAGGCGATCTGGGGCTACAACATCCAGACCCTGAACTGCGTCGGCTACGATCACAACTGGGTGCGCGGATACGACTACACCGATGAATCGGCGCCGCTGCTGCCGAAGGGCACGATCCTCCACATCATCGGGTACATGGACAATTCGCCGTCGAACAAGAACGTGCCGGATCCGCGCAACTGGCAGGGCTCAGGCAACCGCTCGGTGGCCAACATGTTCATCGACCTCGGCATGCGCGTGGCGCTCAACGACGAGCAGTTTCAGGACGAGATGACCAAACGCGTCAAGGAGAACCCGGGCAAGGACGTCATCCTCGGCTGTCCGCTCTGCGGCGTGGTCGCCAGGCAGCTGGCGTCGAAGCCGACCGAGAGTCAGCAGCGATGAAACAGGCGATGGTCCTCATCGCGATCGCATTTGGCGCCGCCGCGCTGCCGGCGGCGCAGATGCTGTCGTATACGCGCGGACAGAACGTCGCGCCGGCGTACGAAGGGTGGGAGCAGGCGCCCGACGGCACGAAGTATTTCGTCTTCGGCTACATGAATCGGAACTGGGAAGAGGAGATCGATCTGCCGATCGGTCCCGACAACGGCTTTGCGCCCGGGAACGCCGATGAGGGCCAGCCGACACATTTCCTGCCGCGGCGCAACCGGTTCGTGTTCCGCGTTCGGGTGCCGGCCGGGTTCAAGGAAAAGGATGAGCTGATCTGGACCCTGACCGCGCACGGCAAGACGGAGAAGGCGTACGCGTCGCTGCGCCCCGACTACATCCTCGACGACGTCGTGAAAGCGTCGGAAACCGGCGCGCTCGGCGCGGGCACGAGCAGTCCCGAAGTGCGGGGGAACAAACCGCCGGCGGTCCACGTGGAAGAGCTCACGAGCCGCACAGCCAAAGTCGGCGAGCCGCTGCCCATGATCGCCGACGTGAAGGACGACGGCATCCCGAAGCGCCGCGACCCGGCGCGCGTCGCCGCGGCCCAGGCGCGGGCGGCGCAGCAGACCGCTGGTCCGGCTGGTCCGTCGGCGGCGCCGCCCCGAAATCCCGCGATGACGCCGCCGACCCGCATTACCGTCGGCAAGAACCTGGGACTTCATGTGTCGTGGTTCGTCTACCGGAGTCCGGCGGGCGCGACGGTCACCTTCGATCCACTGCAGATCAAGGCGTGGGAGGACACCCGGGCCGGCGCCAACTCACCGTGGGCGCCGCTCTGGACGGCCCCAGCAGTACCGGCCGATGGCCGAATTCCGGTGCACGTGACCTTCAGCGAGCCGGGCACCTACGTCCTGCGCTGCCGCGCGGACGATGGCGCGCTCGTTTCCGACGACGAGGTCACGATCGTCGTCACGCGGTAGTGTAGAATTCAACGGCTCAAGGAGATAGCTTCAACATGCGTCGTGTGACGACCGTTGTGATTGCAGTCCTCGTGTGCGCGTGGGTCGCGGTGGCCGCCGCGCAAAATCCCGGCGGCAGCGACGCCGGCAAGAAGATGAAAAACTCGGTTCCGGCGACACCGGAATCAGTCGCCGCCGGCAAGGCGCTCTTCCAGAAGAACTGCCGCTTCTGTCACGGCGCCGACGCCAAAGGCAACGGGCCGATGGCGCCCGAAGGGACGCATCCGTCCGACCTCACCGACGCGAAATGGGATCGTGGATCGACCGACGGGGAGATCTTTCTCGTCATCCGCGACGGCGCTGGTCCGAAGTTCGACATGAAGGGCTTCAAGAGCAAGCTGTCGGAGACCGACATGTGGAACATCGTCAATTTCCTTCGCAGCCTCGGCAAATAGATGCGGGTGGGCGCCGCGGGTCCCTTCGGATCCGCGCTGTTTCTGATCGCCGCGATGACGACGGCCTGCGGCGCACCGGCGGCAGTGTCCGACGACGTCTTCACGCCGGCGCACCCGACCGTGTTGGCGGCCGTCCGCGACTTCTTCAACGTGAAGTCGACGCCGCACCAGCCGATTCCGTTTCCGCACAAAACGCACCTCGCCAAAGGGGCGGAGTGCACCGATTGTCATGAAACGGTCGAGAAGGGACCGATCGCCGGTATTCCGAGCGTCAAGACCTGCATGATCTGCCACAGCCAGATCGCGACCACCAAGCCGCTCATCAAGGAAGTGACGGCCTACTCCGACAAAGGCATCGACATTCCGTGGCAGCGGGTGTACGGCTTTACGCAGGCGTCGCACGTGCGGTTCAACCACGCCCCCCACATCCGGGCGAAGGTCGACTGCGCGACGTGTCACGGCCAGCTGAAGGATCAGACCGTCGCCGAGCGTGCCGTCGATCACACGATGGGATTCTGCGTGAACTGCCACAGGCAAAAGCAGGCGCCCAACGATTGCCTGACTTGTCACTTCTGATGGATCGCCGCGACTTCATCAAGCTGACGGCGGTGACCGGAACGGGGGCGGCGCTCGCGAGCTGCGGCAACCCCGAGCACCAGTTGATTCGGTTCGTTCCCGATGACGAGATCCTGCCGGGAATTGCCGAGTGGAAGCCGAGCATCTGTCCCGTCTGCGCCGCCGGCTGCGGCGTCAACGTGCGGCTGATGGATGCCGACGTCGAAACGGTTCGCAACGGTCAGCGCGGCGTCGTCCGCATGAACGTCGCGAAGAAGCTCGAGGGGCTGCCGACCGATCCGGTGAGCCGCGGCGGCCTGTGCGCCCGCGGTCAGGCCGCCATTCAACTCACGTATCATCCCGACCGCGTGACGCAGCCGATGAAACGCGCCGGCGCGCGCGGCAGCGCGCTGTTTACGCCCATCAGCTGGGACGAGGCGATTGCCGAACTCGTCAGCCGCCTCGACGCGCTCGAGGACCGGACGACGCTCGCGGTGATCATGCGGCCGCGGCGCGGCCGGCGCGACGACCTGTTTGCCGAGTTCGCGAAGCGGTTTGGCGCGCCAGCGCCGATCCGCTACGAGCTGTTCTCTGACGACGTGGTCCGGCGCGCGAATGGCCTCAGCTTCGGCCACGCGCAGCTGCCGACGGTCGATCTCGCACGGGCGCGGTACGTGATCAGCTTCGGTGCAGATTTGCTCGGCACCTGGAACTCGCCGGTCGCCCAGAACGCGGCATTCGGCGCGATGCGACAAGGCCGCGCCGGCGTGCGCGGCAAGTTCGTGCAGGTCGAGTCGCGCATGACGACGACCGGTGCCTCGGCCGACGAATGGGTGCCGGTGAAGCCCGGGACGGAAGGCGTCCTCGCCCTCGGGCTCGCACGGCTGCTCGGCCGGACCGGCGAGGGGTACACGCCCCAGCAGGTGGAGCAGATCACCGGCGTGGCGGCCAAACGCGTGGAACGGCTCGCGCGCGAGCTCGCCGACCAGAAGCCGGCCGTCGCGATCGCCGGCGGGCCCGCGCTGGCGCAGACCAACGGGCTGGCCACGGCGCTCGCCGTCAACGCGCTGACCGCCGCGCTGGGGACGGTCGAGCAGCCGGGCGGGATCTTCTTTACGCCCGGCTATCGCCCGGCGCCCGCGGGCGCCGCCGCGCAGCTGCCGTTTGGCGAGCTCGCCCGCGCCAGGCTGGTGCTGGTCGATGACGCCAATCCGGTTTACGCGGCCCCGCGCGCCTGGAGGGTTCGCGACCTGCTCGCCAACGTCCCGTACGTCGCGAGTTTTGGTGCCTTCATCGACGATACGACGGCGTATGCCGACCTGATCCTGCCCGACCATTCGTTCCTCGAGTCGTGGGTCGATGCGACTGCCGAGGCAGGCGCGTTCGAGGCGGCCACGAAATCGGCCGGTCCGGTGATGCGGCCGATCCATAGCACGCGCGCCGCGGCCGATGTGGTGATCGAGATAGCCGGGAAGTTGAAATCCCCGGTCGCGCTGCCGTGGAAGACCGCCGAAGAGTTGTCGAAGAGCGACCAGGCGCCATCGGGCCTCGACCTTCAGGCCCCCGCGAGCCGTCGACCGCCGACCAGCACTCAGCCCCCGGCCGCGCAGTGGGCCGCGCCGCAGTTTGATGGCGACGCGGGCGCATACCCGTTCCACTTCTTGCCGTACGCGTCGCCCGCGTTCGGCGATGGCTCCACCGCGCATTTGCCCTGGCTGCAGGAATTGCCCGATCCGCTGACGTCGGCGATGTGGAGCAGCTGGATCGAAGTCAACCCGCAGACGGCGGCGAAACTCGGGATCGCCGACGGCGACCTCGTCGACGTCACGTCGACGCAGGGCACGCTGCGGGCGCCGGCGGTGGTGTTTCCGGGCATCGCGCCCGACGTGATTGCGATGCCGGTCGGTCAGGGGCACGAGTCGTTCACCCGTTACGCGAGTCGTCGCGGCGCCAATGCCGTCAGCATCCTGGCGCCGGTGACCGAACCCGACACCGGCGCCCTGGCGTGGGCCGCCACGCGGGTGAAGATCGCGCGCGTCGGCGACGCCAACGGCACCTTGATTCTGTTCGCCGGCGAAAAGTACGAGACGCCGCACGAGCGGGAGAGCCGGTAAGGATGCACACGCGAAGCATGAGCCATGACACATAGGTGGGGAATGGCCGTCGATCTCGACCGCTGCACCGGCTGCGGTGCCTGCGTGACGGCGTGCCATGCCGAAAACAACATCCCGACCGTCGGCGACGCCCAGGCGGCGCGCGGACGCGCGATGCATTGGATCCGCGTCGAACGCTACTGGGAAGGCGAGTTTCCGGACGTGAAGGTGAAATTCCGGCCGGTGATGTGCCAGCAGTGCGACGCGGCGCCGTGTGAGCCGGTCTGTCCGACCTACGCGAGCCACCACACCGACGAGGGGCTGAACGCGCAGGTGTACAACCGGTGCATCGGTACGCGCTACTGTGCGAACGCCTGCCCGTACAACGTCCGCTTTTTCGACTTCTTCAACCCGCAGTGGCCCAAGCCGCTGCAACTGCAGCTCAACCCGGATGTCTCGGTGCGCGAAGTCGGCGTCATGGAGAAGTGCACCTTCTGCGTGCAGCGCATCACCGCCGCCAAGATCCAGGCGAAGGCCGACAAGCGCGAGCTGAAGGATGGCGAGATCCAGCCGGCCTGCGCCCAGTCGTGCGCGGCGCACGCGATCGTCTTCGGCGACCTCAACGATCCCGAGAGCGAGGTCTCACGGCTGTCGCGATCCGAGCGCGGCGCGAAGCTGCTCGACGAACTGGGCACGCTGCCCAAGGTCACCTACCTGGCCAAGCAGACGCAGGCATGAGCGAGAACGCCCACCTCCGTCTGACGGACGATCTCCTGCGGCCGCTCGAGCAAACGTCGTGGCGGTTCTACGTGCTCGTCGCCTTCCTCGGCTCGATCGTCGCGATGGGGCTCGGCACCTGGTTCTATCAGATGTACATGGGCTTCGGGATGACCGGCATCAACATGCCGGTCTACTGGGCCTTTTACATCACCAACTTCGTGTTCTGGATCGGGATCAGCCACGCCGGCACGCTGATCTCCGCAATTCTGCGGCTGGTGAACGCCGGGTGGCGGCGCCCCGTGACCCGCTGCGCCGAGGTGATCACCGCCTTCGCGCTGATCATCGGTGCGATGTTTCCCATCATCCATCTCGGGCGGCCCTGGCTCTTCTTCTGGCTCGTGCCGTACCCGAGTGAGCGGCTGATCTGGCCCAACTTCCGTTCGCCGCTCGTGTGGGACTTCTTCGCGATCTCGACCTATCTCACCGGGAGCGTCCTGTTCCTGTTCCTGCCGATGATCCCCGATTTTGCGCTCATTCGGGACCGCGCCGTCGGCACGCGGCGGCGCATCTACGGGCTGCTCGCGCTCGGCTGGCGGGGCACCACGAAACAGTGGCATCGCCTCGAAACCGCCATGCAGATCATGGCGGTCGCAATCATTCCGGTCGCCGTCTCGGTCCACACGATCGTGTCGTTCGACTTTTCGATGGCGCCGGTGCCGATGTGGCACTCGACGATGTTCGGGCCGTACTTCGTCGCCGGCGCCATCTTCAGCGGCATCGCGGGCCTCATCCTCGCGATGGCGGCGCTCCGGAAGTTCCTCCACCTGGAGCGCTACCTCCATCCGATCCATTTCCAGAACCTCGGCAAGCTGCTGTTGATGATGAGCCTGCTCTGGGCCTACTTCATCTTCGCCGAGCGGCTGACGACGTGGTTCGGCAACGACACGGCCGAGATCAATGTGTTCAACGTCACGCAGCGCGGTTCCTTCTCGCCGCTGTACTGGACGATGGTGGTCTGCAACTTCGTCATTCCGTTCACGATCCTGGCGCTCCGGAAGCTGCGCACGATTGGCGGCTGCGTGATCGCGTCGTTCTCGGTCGCCGTCGGCATGTGGCTCGAGCGATTCCTCATCGTCGTGCCCTCGTTGAGCCACAAGTACATGCCGTATACCTGGGGGCACTATCGTCCACGGCCGGTCGAAATCATGATCACCGTCGCGACCTTCGCGGCGATGACGCTGCTCTATGCGCTGTTTTCGAAGTTCGTGCCCATTATTTCGATCTGGGAGCTGAAAGCGGGCGAACACGCGTCGCCCGCCCTCTATCCGTCGGCCGTGCGCGAGCCCGTGCTCGGAGAGACGCACGCGTGAACGCCGTCTACGCCCTCTATCCCGACCCGGATGCCGCGCAGCGCGCGGTCGACGCCCTGCGCAGCGGCGGCGTGGCCGACACGCAGATCACCGTCCTCACCGCCGAGCCGATGGAAGACTACGAGTTCGGCGCCATCGACCACCAGTCGCGCCTGTGGTACATCGCCAGCCTCGGCGGGGTCGCGGGATGCCTCGTCGCCGTGTGGCTGACGCGCATGACGGAACTGGCGTGGCCGCTGCCGACCGGCAACATGCCGATCGTCACCTGGTGGCCCAATCTGATCGTCGTGTTCGAGCTGACGATGCTCGGCGCCATTCTGGCGACCGTGGGCGCGCTGATGGTCACCGGCCGGCTCCTGCGCCGGCGGCCCGCGCTGTACGATCCGGCGGTTTCCGACGGCCAGATTCTCGTCGGCGTCGAATCGCCGCGCGATCGCGGCGCCGTCGAGCGGGCGCTGACGGCGGCCGGTGCCGCGTCGGTCGTCAGCCGCTGAGGCCGTGGCCGCGGGTCAATCGTGGAGCGCTGAGGCGAGCTGACGGAGAAACAACCCGACGTCGGTGACGACGCCGATCGTCTGTGACGATCCGCGATCGGCCAGTTTCGTGACGACCGCCGGATTGATGTCCACGCAGACGAGCCGAACCCACGCCGGCAGCATGTTCCCCACGCCGATGCCGTGCAGCATCGACGACAACACCAGCACCAGCGACACGTCGTGCAGGGCCGCGGCGTAGCGGTCCTGTGCGTCGATCAGGTTCATCACCGTGTCGGGCAGGGGACCGTCGTCGCGGATGCTGCCCGCCAGGACGAATTCGACGCCGCGGCGGATGCATTCGTACATCACGCCGGAGGTCAGCACGCCGGTCTCGACCGCCGCGCGCAGTCCGCCCGCCCGGTAGATGGCGTTGATGGCGCGCATATGGTGGCGGTGGCCCCCTTCGATCGCCTTGCCGGTCTCCATGTCGACGCCGAGCGAGGTGCCGAAGAGCGCCTGCTCGGCGTCATGGACCGCCAGGGCGTTGCCCGCCAGCAGCACATCCACGAAACCACGCCGCACCAGCTCGCTGAAATACGGCCCGCCGCCCGTGTGGACGACGACCGGCCCGGCGACAAACGCGATGCGCTCGCCGTTGCGTTTCGCCTCGCGCATCATGGCGGCAATTCGGGCGACGCCGACTTCGACGCGCCGCTCGGAGGAGATCTCGTTGGTCATGAACGCGAACCCGAGGCGGTCACGCGGCCGGAATTCCGGCACGATCCTCACGCCCTGGACGCCGCAGACGACGAGATCACCGGTGCGCAGCTCCCGCAGCTTCCGACAGACGACCCGAACGCCGCCGCCCGCCGC
>JBPYEE010000384.1:0-15118 GCA_051985095.1 Vicinamibacterales bacterium
ATAGTACGCGTCGACATACCGCCGGTAGTGTTCGGCGAGTCTGATGAGATCTTCGATTTTCTTGTTCGGCGCGATCCGGCCCACGAAGAGGAAATTGACCAGGCCGTCGTCGAGTATCCGGTCGAGCGCCGGCCGGTCGACCCGTTGGGTGATGCGCGACGTGTCGACGGCGATTGGAAAAACGGCCGTCGACGCGAACCCGCAAGCGTCGAGCTCCTGCCGGTCGTACTCCGAGTCGCCGAGCGCCAGATCGACGCGCCCGACCAGCGTTCGCAACTCCTCGCGGGCGAGCGTGGCCAGCCGGAACAGGGCCGGGTCGTACGGCGCGAAATACGACGCGGGCGTGACGTTGTGATACTGCAGCACCCGCCGCGACGGCAGAGCGGCGAAGGCGCTGGTCATCGGCGACGGGAGGGCGTAGTGCAGGATCGTCACGTCGCCGCGCCGCGCGGCGGCGTCCGAGAACCGGCGCACGTCGTGCCGCAACTCGTCGTCGATGGTCAGCGCAAACAGCTCCGACGCGTGTCCGAGCGAGCGGAGCATGTCCCGCACCCGCCTGGCGCTGTCGCCAATCGCGTCACCCCGATGGGCCGCCGGCACCCACTGGTTGATGGTCATGGATGGACGGGCAGCGCGCGGTACAGCGATGGCCGGTAGAGCCGCAGCTCCTCGAGCTCCTCGGCGGCATCGAATTGACGCCAGAAGTCGAACGTGACGCGCGGCGGGGCCGCCCGCGGACACGCCAGAATCTGAAGAATGTACTTGAGCAGCGTGCCGGCGAAGTCCTGCGCCCGCAGCCGGTCCACCGCCGCCAGCTGCGCGTCGACCACCGCCTCCCGCAGGTCGGCGTTCGAGAGAATCGCGTCCATCAACGTGGCCACGTGCTCGGGCTCTCTGTTGTCGAACAGCACGCCGGCCCCATCCATGGTCGCCGGGACCGCCGCCGCCGCAAACGCGAGCACCGGGATTTCCTTGTAAAACGCTTCGACCAGCGGCACGCAGAAGCCTTCGTGTTCGCTGGCGCACAGAAACAGGTCGGCCACGTCATAGAAGGCCACGAGCTCCGCGTCCGATACGTGACCCGCGAAATGCACGTGTCCGGCGCCGAGCTCGGCGACGAACTGGTGCAACGACGCCACGTAGCGCTCGAAGCCGTGCTGTGCGCCGACCAGCAGCAGACGGGACCGTGGATTGAACCGCGTCTGATACGCCGCGAAGAACCGGATGACGTCCTCGATCTTTTTGTTGGGGATCATCCGGCCGACGAACAGGACGTTGGTCCAGTCGTCGTCGAAATCGCACGCCACCAGCCAGTGGGGATCGCAGTCGAGATGAGAGAAGTCGGGCACGACGGGCAGCACGGCCGTGCGCGGAAACCCCAGCGTTTCGAGATCGCGCCGATTGAACTCCGAATCGCCAAGGGCGAGGTCGCACCGGCCGGCATAGGCCTGCAGCTCGCGCCGGCCGCGAAAACACTGGCGGACCAGCGTGCGGTGGACGCCGACAAAGTACTCGGGCGGCGTGATGTTGTGGTAAATGAGCGCCATGCGATCGGGCAGCGCAAAGGCGGTCCGGGAGGCCCTCGATCCGAGCGAAAAATGATGGAGCAGCAGATTGTTCCGATCGCTGACGTCGACGAGCTCCCGATAGTCGCGCGTCTGAGACTCGAGCCGGGGGTCGGCGGTTTCGACGAAAATCTCGGAGTCGTATCCCGCCCCGCGCAATACCCGCTGAATGCCGAGCACCTCGTGGCCGATGGCGTCGCCGTACCCGAGCGTCGCCAGGACCTGATGGATCCTGATCACGCCCGCCTCCGGGCGTCTGTCCGATTCTCCACCACGACGCCGCGCGGGATGCTCGCCAGCACCTCCCGCGCCGCGGGCAAATCCCGGCGCCGCTGGGCGAACCACCCCGGCAGCGGCTCGATCGCGCGCGCCGGCTGTTCCCGGGAGAGCCGCGCCAGCACGTCGAGGTATTTCCGCTCGATCACCGGCCAGTCGTAGGTCTCTCGGAAGAAGTGACGGCCGTTGCGGCCGAGGGCGCCGGCGAGCCAGCGGTTCGTCTCAATCGCGTGCAGGGTCTCGACGAACTCGGGATAGTTCTGGTAGAACAATCCGGCGTTGCTGCGCAGGCACTGCCCCTTGAGCACATCGCAGTTGCCGTTGGCGAGCACCGGTCGGCCCAGTGCCCACGCCTCGAGCGCGACCATTGAGAGGCTCTCGAAATACGACGGCATGACGAGCAGTTCGGCCGCCGCCATCGCATCGAACTTATCGGTGTCGTCGACAAATCCAAGGCAGCGAATCCGCGGATGCTCCGGAATCGGCAACAACGAGTTTCCGATCAGCACGAGCGAGAGGTTGCCGGAGGTGTCGCGCAGATACCCCTGGAAGAACCGGAACAGTTCGCCGCAGCCCTTGTTCTGATCGATGCGGCCGACGTACACCGCAAACGGACCGCGGATGTTGTACTTCTGCCGGAAGCGCCCGGGCTGCGGGTTCTGCGCGACGTCCGATCCGATGCCGACGACGACGCCGGGGACCTCCTCGTTGCGGGCAACGGCGTGAATCATCGCCCGCTCCTCGGGCGAGTTGTACATGACGGCGCGGACGCTTCGGAAGATCGGCGGGAAGATGGCGAGGCCGATCGCTTCGTCGCGTTCCGCGGTCGGCACCAGAATCGCGCGCGGCGCCGTCGCGCGCACGCCGTGGTAGGCGTGATAGTAGCGATAGCTGAAGAACAGGCAGAACTCGAAGGCGCCGCCGTGGTGCGTCAGGTAGTCCACCAGCGCGGGGCTCGACGGTCCTTCGGCCTCGAGCCAGTCGAGCTCGTCGCGCATCGAGTGACGCTCGTCGAATACGCGATCGGATCGCTGACCGAAGACGATCGGATCGCGTTCGCGCTTCACCTGGAATCGATGGACCGCGACGCCGTTCACGCTGTCGACGCCCTCGGGCAGCTCGTTTCTCCAGGTGACGTAGTCGGTTGCGCAGGTCGTCAGCACCTCGACCTCGGCGTGCCGGGCGAGATGTTCGGCGATGTAGCGGGCGTGCAGCTCCGCGCCACCGTTGATGTGCGGACCGTACCGCTGAACGACGATCGCCAGCTTCACTGCGCGTCGGGCTCGCCGTCGCCCCTGTCGGTCCGCGGCGCACGAATCGGCTCGCTCGGGTGCGACTCGGCGCCGGGGAAGGTCGCCAGGTCGTCATGCGGCACGTCGTTCGATGCCGACGGCGCCGACTCCCCGGCGCCTGGCTGGGGTGCCCCCATGATCGACGCGGCCGGCCCACGGCCTCGACGGCCGCGTCGCCGGCGGCGTCGCCGGCTTCGCTGGCCGGGACCTTCCCCCGGGACGCCGCCCTGGGGTGCCGGGGCGGATTGCGGCGGCGGTGCCGTCGGGCCGCCGCCACCGGCCCGTGGTCCCTCGGCCATCGGCGCTTCGAGCGATTCGTCGCCGGCCTCGACTGATCGGTAGACGACCGCGCTCTCGAGTGCGCGGACGCGCCGCTCGTTGAATTCGAGCCGGCTGGCGATCGATTCGACGCGCATCTTCACGTTCTTGACTTCGATGCTCAGTCGCGTCGTTTCGAGCACCAGGTTGTGAATCAGTTCGTAAAAGAGCTGATCGGAGGCGCGCCGCGCCGACTCCCGCCGGGCATCGCGCTCCGCGGCCATCGTGTTCAGGCGCGCCTGAATGTTCAGCGCCTGAATCAGAGGATTGGGGTTGAACAGCAGTTTGAGCAACGGATTCAGCAGCGTCCGGATGGCCCGGATCAGTCCGCGGTGCGAGTCGTACAGCGTCGATTCCTCGAACGCGTAATTGGGGAGCTCGGGTGGCTCGTACGGCGGCTGTACCTTGCGGAACTGCTCGAGCAGATCGGATCGCAATCCTTTCGGATCGAGGAACCGCTCGAGCTTGACGTCCGCGAGGTGTCGGATCTCCTCCTCGGTGTAGTCGACCCCGCGCTTCTCACGAATGCGTGCGCGGATCTGCTCCATGATCTGCTCAACGTTGACCGAATCGGCGCGAATGTTGAAATCGGGCATACCTCAGACCGGCCGGTAGATGATCGCCGTCACAGTCAGGGCCCACAGCCCGACGCAAACGAGCAGCGGGCGATCCGCGAGCAGCAGGTCGGCCGGGCTCCCGCCTCCGTCGCGTCTGTGCACGAGATACAAGTACCTGAAAATTCCGTAAAGCGGAAATGGGATCGTCAGCCCCAGCCACGCGGTCCCGAACTTCTCCTGCGTCTCGGGGCTGACCGTGTAGAAGACGTACGCGATCAGGGTGGCGGAGGCGACGATGCCAATCATCTGATCGAGCAGATACTCGCTGTAGTCGCCGAGGATGCGCCGATGACTGGTCGCATCCGCCGCGAGCAGCACGAGTTCGTGTCGACGCTTCGCCAGCGCGATCAGGAGCGCGAGGAGCAGCGTGCACACGAGCAGCCAGTGGCTGATCTCGACGCGCACGGCAATCGCGCCGCCCGCCGCGCGCAGCACGAATCCAACGGCGATCGTCAGGACGTCGACGATGAGGACCCGCTTGAGCGGTCCCGAGTAGAGCGCCTGCAGCGCCAGATACGCGAGGGCGACGGCCGCGAAGCGCACGCCCAGGGCGGCGGATCCGATCACGGCGCCCACGGCCAGGCACAACGCGGCGCCGACGGCGGTTGGCACCGCGAGCGCGCCCGAGGCGATCGGCCGGATCGCCTTCAGCGGATGCAGCCGGTCGCTCTGACGATCCGCCACGTCATTGAGCAGATAGACGGCGCCCGAGAGGGCGCAGAAAATCGCGAAGGCGGCCGCCGCCTCGACGACGGCTGCCGGCTCGAACAGCCGCCGGCCGAACAGCAGGCCGGCGAAGACCAGCAGATTCTTGGTCCACTGGCCCGGACGGATCGAAATGAGCAGATTGGCGGCGGTCGTCCGCCCCGGCGCGCGCGCTAACGTCGCGCCGGGGACCGCCACACGAGATGAGGTGCTGCGCGCCATCTAGCGCGGGACACGGCCGGACGCTGGCCTAAACCTTGGCCGATGCCGAGAAACTCCGGATCGCCTCGTTCTCCGCCTCGAAGGTTTCAAAGACGGTGAGCAGCTTCGTGATCGACAGCAAGTCGGTAATCCGCTTCGTCAGGTTCAACAGCTTGAGGCTGCCGCCCTGCCGGCTCACGGTCGTGTATGTCCGGACGATTTCGCCGAGCCCCGCGCTGTCGATGTACGGGACCTCGGCGAGATTGAGCACGATCTTCCGGTTGCCCTGGTTGACGAGGCTGTTCACCTTGTCCTTGAGCAGCTCGTCACCCTCGCCGAGGGTTATTTTGCCTTTCAGGTCGAGCACCTTCACGTCACCTACGCTTCGTTCCTCGATCTGCATGAAAAACGCTCCACAGAATACCGGGCCCCGGCGGCGAGCTTAACACAGCCAACACACCCGCGCCTCTCGATTGGAATCGATGAATCGATCGAACGCGAACCGATGGAACGGTGGTGCCTAGACGCCGCCGGCCCCGGCGAACTTCCGGGACTGGAAGCATTCCTTGCAGAAGACCGGACGTCCCTGCGTCGGTTTGAACGGCACGGTGGTTTCCTTGCCGCACGCCGAGCACGTGGTCATGGTCTCGACCCGTTCACGCCCTCCGCCCGCCGACGCGGGGCGTGCCGCACGCTTTGCCTTGCACGTCTTGCAGCGCTTCGGCTCGTTCTTGAAATTCTTGTCGGCGAAAAACTGTTGTTCACCCGCCGTCCAGATGAACTCCGCGCCGCAGTCCACGCACCTGAGGATCCTGTCTTGGAACTCCATCGGTCGCTACCTCGTCCGGGGTCGGTCGTTGTTGACTCCGGCGCTCACTCCAGTGCGCGCCGGAGCTTCTTCCGATTGCGCTTGCGCGCGAGCGCTTGTTTCGCCCGCCGTTTATCACCTGGTTTCAGATAGAAGGAATGCTTCTTGATGTCCTTGATGATGTCTTCCTGCTGGACCTTCCGCTTGAACCGGCGGAGAGCGCTCTCAATCGATTCGCCCTCCTGAATCTTGACTTCAGCCACGCCCCTGACACCCCCTAACGAGACGATCCAAATGTGTTAGGCTAACACAAGTAAACGCGGATTCTAGGCGTAAGTCCCGTCCAAGGTCAACGAAATACTCCCAACAAGATGCCGGTCGTCCGCTGCCGCTCCTCGCGCGGTAAACCGTTGATATCATGCGACTTCTCGTGATCGGCGGCGGTGGGCGGGAGCACGCCCTGGTCCGCCGGCTTGCCGCCGATTCCGCAGTCACGGACCTGCTGGCCACGCCGGGCAATCCAGGCATCGCGCAAACGGCGCGCTGCCTGGCCGCCGACCTCACCGACCCGGGCGCCATCTCCGCGCTCGCCCGGCGCGAGCGGGTCGATCTGACGGTCGTCGGGCCGGAGCTCCCGCTCAGCCACGGCATCGGTGATCGCTTCGACGCCGACGGTCAGGTGCTGTTTGGCCCCTCGGCGGCTGCGGCGCGCCTGGAATCGAGCAAAGCCTTCGCGAAGTCGTTCATGGCCCGCCACCGCGTGCCGACGGCGCGATTCGAAATCTGCAGTGACGCCGACCACGCGCTCCGCCTCGTTCGAAGCGGCACGTTCGGGTTCCCCGTCGTGCTCAAAGCCGACGGCCTCGCGGCCGGCAAGGGCGTCGTCGTCGCCGGCGATGGCGCGTCGGCGGAAGCCGCGATCGTCGACGCGATGCAGGCGCGCAAGTTTGGCGCCGCCGGCGACCGCCTGGTGATTGAAGAATGTCTGCGGGGACCCGAAGTCTCGTTCTTTGCGATCAGCGATGGACAACGCGTCGTGCCCCTCGGCGCCGCGCAGGACCACAAACGGGTGTTTGACGGGGACCGTGGACCGAACACCGGCGGAATGGGCGCGTTTGCCCCAAGCCCGCTGCTCGACCCGGCGCTGCAGTCGCGCATCATGCGCGAGATCGTGGAGCCGGTCATTGCAGGAATGGCCGCGGAAGGGACGCCGTTCCGCGGATTCCTGTACGTCGGGCTGATGCTGACGGCGGATGGTCCGCAGGTCATCGAATTCAACGTACGCCTGGGCGATCCTGAAGCCCAGGTGTTGCTGCCGCTCGTCAACGAACCGCTCGCCCCGCTGCTGGCCGCGGCGGCGCGCGGGCGCCTCGAGCCGCGATCGATCCATCTGGCACCGGATCGGGTCGCCGGGATCGTGCTGGCCTCGCGCGGTTACCCGGCATCATCGGAGTCCGGACGGGTGATCCGCGGCGTCGAAGCCGCCGAGGCGATTCCCGGCGTCGTGGTGGATCAGGCCGGAACCGCGATGCGCGATGATGACCTCGTGACGGCTGGGGGACGGGTGCTCACGGTGGTCGGCCGCGGATCCGATTTCGCCGAAGCGATCACCCGAGCGTACGCGGGGGTTGGGCAGATTTCGTTCGACGGGATGCAGTTTCGCCGCGACATCGGCCGCAGCGCCATGATCGCCGAGAGCCACCGCCCGGACGCACACGGCGGAGGCGCATGAACTATTCGGTCATCACGTTCGGCTGCCGGGTCAATCAGGCGGACTCGCTCGCGTTCGAGGAGGACCTGCTCGCGCGCGGGGACACGGCCACGCCGCCCGCGGACGCCGACCTGGTGATCGTGAACACCTGCTCGGTCACCGCCACCTCCGATCAGGGCGCCCGCCAGACGATCCGGCGCGTCGCCCGGGATAATCCGCGCGCTCGCATCGTCGTCACCGGCTGCTATGCGACGCGCCAGCCGGAGCAAGTCGCCGCGCTCCCCAACGTGGTGCGCGTCGTGCCGAATGGCGACAAGCACGCCCTGATCGGCAGTGCAACCGGTTTGTCGCTGATGCGGGGCGTCCGCCTGGCCCCGCGCGTCGACGTGACCGCGGACGTGCCGGATCCGACCGACGCCTCCGGGCGACACGTTGACGGCGACGGCCCGTGCGGCGCGAGGGTCGTGCCAGGCGTTGCCGGCCGCACCGCCTATACCCTGCGCGTGCAGACCGGCTGCGCCGAACCGTGCAGTTACTGCATCATCCCGGTGACGCGCGGGGCGCCGCGCAGCACCCCGGTTGAGGGCCTGCTGCGCGAACTCGATCGCATTGTCGACGCCGGGTTCAAGGAAATCGCGCTGACAGGCGTCCACCTCGGGTCATACGGGCGTGACCTGACGCCGCCCGCCTCCCTGATCGCGTTGCTGCGGGCGTTCGACCGACACCGGCGGCGTCATGACCAGCGGGTGCTCTTCCGCATCAGCTCGCTCGAGCCGATGGACTGCACGCGCGAACTTGTCGATCTGGTCGCCGGGTCGGATGGATTCGCCCCCCACTTCCACCTGCCGCTGCAGCACGCGAGCGATCGGCTGCTCCACGCGATGAAACGGCCGTACCGACTCGACTACTATGCGTCGCTCGTCGACCACATCAGCAACCGCATGCCGAATGCCGCGCTCGGCACCGACATCATCATCGGCTTCCCCGGTGAGACCGACCATGACTTCGAACAGCTGGCGGCATATCTGGAGCGATCACCGCTCACGCAAGTCCACGTGTTTCCCTACTCCGATCGTCCCGGCACCGCGGCATCGACGATGAGCGGGAAGGTCCACGGGGCCCTGATCCGCGAGCGCGCTCGTCGGATCCGGGAAATCGGTCGCATGTTGGCCGAGCGCTTTCACACACGACAGGTGGGCACGACACACCGCGCGCTGACGCTCGAAGACGGCACCCTGGTCGTGACGGGGAACTATCTGAAGGCGCGCATCGAGGCGGGTCTGCCGCGAAACGTCTGGGTGCAGGTTCGGATTGTCGCCGGGGCGCCGCTTTCAGCCGAGCTGGCCTGACCGGTCCACCTCGCCGGGCGGCGACATCACGACAGCGAGTCGCTGGCCGGCTGACTTCTTCTGACCTTCGACAATGAGCTGCCCGCACGCCGCACGGATGTCGCGTCCGCGGCTTTTCCGCACCGACACGCTCAGACCGTGCGCGGCGAGCGTGGCGGCAAAGCGATTGATGGCGTCATCGGTCGGCCGCTCAAACGGGATGCCAGCGGCGGCGTTGAGCGGGATCAGATTCACTTTCGACTTGACGCCGGCGAGCAGCTTCGCGAGGCGGCGGGCGTCCTCGGGCCGGTCGTTGACGCCGGCCAGCATCACGTACTCGAAGGTGATGCGGCTGCGCCGTTTGAGCGGGAACCGTTTGCACGCCTCGATGATTTCGGCGACGCCATACCGCTTGTTGATCGGAACGAGCGCCCCGCGCTGACGATCGGTGGGTGCATGGAGAGAAATGGCCAGGTTCGGCATGACCGGTTCCTGCGCCAGGCGCTCGAGCTGCGGCAATAACCCCACCGTGGACAGGGTGATTCGTTTCGGCGCCACGGCCAGGCCGCTCGGGTCGGCCAGGATGCGCAGCGCTTTCATGGTTTCGTCGTAATTGTGCAGTGGCTCGCCCATCCCCATGAGCACGATGTTGAAGCGCGTGTCTCGCATGTGGAGGAGATCGGCGAGCACCCGCACCTGGCCGACGATTTCGCCCGCCGTCAGATTCCGGGCGAGCCCCATCTTGCCCGTGAGGCAGAATTGACAGGCCATGGCGCAGCCGACCTGTGTCGAGATGCAGAAAGTCATCGCCGGCGTGTCCGGGATGAACACCGTTTCGATCGTTTTGCCGTCGCCGAGGCGCAAGAGGAACTTCTCGGTGCCATCCACAGATTTCTCGCGCTGAACCAGGGCCGGGGTCGACAGCCCGAAGCCGTCGCGAAGGGCGTCGCGCAGCTCCTGCGACAAATCGGTCATGGCGGCAGGGTCGGTGACACCCCGCCGATACACCCATCGGAAGACCTGGCCGGCGTGAAACCGTTCATGGCCCCGCGCGGTGAGCGCCACCTCGAGGGCCTCACGCTCCAATTCCGCGAGATCGATGACCGACTCAGAACACCCCATGCTATAATGGCGATTCTAGCTTGTAATTCCTTTTCTGACAATACTTTGCGGTCTTAACCTTGTCGACCTTGCCGATCGTTCGCGACGTTCTCGATAACGGTCTCCGCATCATCACCGAGCGGATGACCCAGGTCCGGTCGATCAGCATCGGGGTATGGCTGACGCGTGGCTCCCGTGACGAGGCGGCGGACCGCAGCGGTATCGCTCATTTCGTCGAGCACATGCTCTTCAAAGGGACCGCGACGCGGACGGCGGAGGACATCGCTCAGCAAATCGACTCAATCGGGGGTCAGCTCGACGCGTTCACGGCGAAGGAATACGCGAGTTACTACATCAAGGTGCTCGACGAGCATCTGCCGCTCGCGATGGACATCCTGTCGGACATCGTCCGGAATCCGGCGTTCACCCCGGAGGACATCGAGCGCGAGAAGAAAGTGGTGGTCGAGGAAATCAAGATGGTCGAGGACACCCCCGACGACCTCGTCCACGAGATCTTCACGCAGGGGTTCTGGGAGAACCACCCCCTCGGCCGGCCGATTCTCGGCACACGCGAAACCGTCGAGGCACTCAACGCCGAGCTGCTGCGAGCCTACTTCAGCCAGACCTATACGCCGCGCAATCTCATCGTGGCGGCGGTCGGGAACCTTGAGCATGGCCGCGTCCGCGAGCTCGTCACGGAAAAGTTCGGATCGCTCCCCGGCGTGACCGCATCGGTCGCCGATGAAACGCCGCGCGTCGTACCCAAGACGGTGATCCGCAACAAGGAGCTCGAGCAGAGTCACGTCTGCGTCGGCGTCAGCAGCTATCCGCAGAACCACGACGACCGCTACGCGAGCTACGTGTTGAATACGCTGCTCGGCGGCTCGATGAGCTCCCGGCTCTTTCAGAACGTTCGGGAAAAGCGCGGGCTGGCGTATGCGGTGTTCAGCGGGTTGAGCGCCTATCGCGACGCGGGGTCCTTTACGATTTACGCCGGCTGTGCGAACGAGGCGGTGAGCGAAGTGATCGATCTCGTCGTCGAGGAGTTGCGCACCGTCAAGGCCTCGCCGGTGCCCGACGCCGAACTGCAGCGATCAAAGGATCATCTCAAGGGCAGCCTGATGCTGAGCCTCGAGAATACCGCGAGCCGCATGTCGCATCTGGCCCGCCAGGAGATCTACTTCGACCGCCAGTTCGGGCTCGACGAGACGCTGCTCGGCATCGAGCGAGTCACGACGGCCGACGTGCAGCGCGTCGCCCACGATTTGTTCCGAAACGGCTCGCTGGCCGCGACGGTGCTCGGCAACGTCAACGGCCTGGATATTCCACGGGAGCGGCTCGACCTCGATTAAATGATTCCGCGCTACACCCACCCCGAGATGGGGCGGATCTGGAGCGATCAGCGGCGGTACGAGACCTGGCTGCTGGTCGAGACCGCCGCCGCCGAGGCGATGGCCTCGGCCGGCATCATCCCGGCTGACGCCGCCCGCGACATCCGCGAGCGCGGCGGCTTCGACATCGCGCGCATCGAAGCGATCGAACAGACCACACAGCACGATGTCATCGCGTTTACGACTGCGGTGGCGGAACAGGTCGGCCCGTCCGCGCGCTGGCTCCACTTCGGCCTGACGTCGTCGGACGTGATCGACACCGCATTGGCGCTGCAGATGCGCGATGGCTGCGACGTCATCCTGCGCGATCTCGACGAGCTCGCGCGGGTGATTCGCGACCGGGCTGAGCAACACCGGCGGACGCCGATGATCGGTCGCACGCACGGCGTCCATGCGGAACCGACAACCTTCGGGCTCAAGCTCGCGTTGTGGTATGCCGAAGTCCAGCGCGACGTCGAGCGCGTCCGGCGCGCGCGCGAGGCGGTGAGCGTCGGCAAGCTGTCCGGCGCCGTCGGCACCTTTGCGCATCTGCCGCCGGAGATCGAAGCCGATGTGGGCCGGCGCCTGGGGCTCGCAGCGCCGCTGGCGGCCTCGCAGGTGATTCAGCGGGACCGTCATGCCGAGCTCCTCACCACGCTCGCCATCACGGCGGCGTCGCTCGAAAAATTTGCTCTCGAGGTTCGCGGGCTGCAGCGGACGGAAGTCGGCGAAGTCGAAGAGCCGTTTGGCGCCGGCCAGAAGGGCTCATCGGCGATGCCTCACAAGCGCAACCCGATCGGGTGCGAACAGATTTGCGGTCTGGCAAGATTGATCAGGGGGAATGCGCAGGCGGCCCTCGAAAATGTCGCGCTGTGGCATGAGCGCGACATTTCTCATTCGTCGGTCGAGCGCGTGATCGTGCCCGACAGTTTCATCGCCCTCGATCACATGCTGCGCCGGTTCACGCGTATCGTCCGCGGCCTGGTCGTGTATGCGGATCGGATGCGCGAGAATCTGAACCTCTCCCGCGGCGTGGTGTTTTCTGGAACGGTGCTGCTCGAGCTGGCCCGGAAGGGGATCTCGCGCGAGCGCGCATACGAGTGGGTGCAGCGCAACGCCATGCGATCGTTTGCCGAGCAGCGCGACTTCAAGTCGCTGCTGGCCGCCGACGACGACGTCAGCACGGCCCTGACACGCGACGAGATCGACCGCGCCTTCGACCTCGACGAACAGCTGAAGCACGTCGACCATATTTTTGCGAGAGTCTTTGAATGCGAGCCCGCGTCTTTGTCACGCTGAAGCCGTCGGTGTTCGACCCGCAGGGCAAAACGATTGCCGATGCCCTGCATTCGCTCGGCTACAGCGCGGTCGCGGACGTGCGGCAGGGAAAATACTTCGAGCTGGACCTCGCCACGACCGAGGCGGCTCAGGCGAAGGCGCTGGCGGCCGAGGTGGCCGACAAGCTGCTCGCCAACCCGGTAATCGAGAGCTATCGCATCGAGGTTGACTGACATGAAATTTGCCGTCGTCACCTTCCCCGGTTCCAACTGCGACCAGGACGCGTATCACGCGGCGAAGGATGTGCTCGGCCAGCAGGCCGAATATGTCTGGCACAAAGAGACCGATCTCAACGGCGCCGACGCGGTGATTCTGCCGGGCGGCTTCGCGCACGGCGACTACCTGCGATGCGGCGCGATGGCGCGGTTCTCGCCCGTGATGAAGGCGGTCCAGGCGTTTGCGGCCGCCGGCGGTCCGGTCCTCGGCATCTGCAACGGGTTCCAGGTGCTGCTCGAAGCGGGGCTGCTGCCCGGGGCGATGCTGCGCAACCGCAGCTTGAAGTTCCAGTGCGAGTTCGTGCACGTCCGCATCGAGCAGACCGACACGCCGTTCACCCGCGCCGGCCGCAAGGGACGCGTGTTGCGGCTGCCGATTGCGCACGGCGAAGGCAATTATTTCGCGGCGCCGGATGTCATTGCGGAGCTCGAAGCCCGCCGTCAGGTCATCTTCCGCTATACCTCCTACGACGGGCGGATCGCGCCGGACGCGAATCCGAACGGGTCGGTGGCTGCGATTGCAGGCCTCTGCAACGCAAGGCGCAATGTGGTGGGTCTGATGCCGCACCCGGAACGCGCATGCGAGCCGATCCTCGGCAGCGCCGACGGGCGCGTGCTCTTTGAATCGGTCATCGAGTGGCTCGAGGCCGCTGAGCTCCGGCAGCCCCGCGTCGCGGCGGCAGCGTCATGATGGATGTCACCCTCCTCGAACGGCACGGCCTGACAGCAGCCGAGTACGACCGCGTCGTCCAGGTGCTGGGCCGCGAACCGAACATGACCGAGCTCGGCATCTTTTCCGTCATGTGGTCGGAGCACTGCAGCTACAAGAGCTCGCGCGTGCATCTGAAGACGCTGCCGACCAGCGGTCCGCAGGTGCTCCAGGGTCCGGGCGAGAACGCCGGCGCGGTCGATATCGGCGACGGCCTCGCCGCGGTCTTCAAGATCGAATCGCACAATCACCCGTCGTTCATCGAGCCGTACCAGGGCGCCGCGACGGGTGTCGGCGGCATCATCCGCGACATTTTCACGATGGGCGCGCGACCGGTGGCGCTCCTGAACTCGCTCCGGTTCGGGCCGCTCGAGTCACCGGGCACGCGGCGGCTGCTCGAAGGCGTGGTGGCCGGCATCGCCGGCTACGGCAACAGCATCGGCATTCCGACCGTCGGCGGCGAGATCACGTTCGAGGCCTCGTACGCCGGCAATCCGCTGGTGAACGTCTTCTGCCTCGGCATCGCGAAGCACGACGCCATCACCAAGGGCGTCGCCTCGGGCGTCGGGAATGCGGTCTACTACGTCGGCGCGAAGACGGGCCGCGACGGGATCCATGGCGCCACGATGGCCTCGGCCGAATTCGACGAGAAATCGGCCGAGAAGCGGCCCGCGGTACAGGTCGGCGATCCGTTCATGGAAAAGCTGCTCCTCGAGGCGTGTCTCGAAGTCATGCAGGCGGGCGCGCTGGTCGGCATTCAGGACATGGGCGCCGCGGGGTTGACCTGCTCGACGACTGAAATGGGGGCGCGCGGCGGCGCCGGCGTTGAAATCGACGTGTCGCGCGTGCCGCAGCGCGAGCAGGGCATGACGCCGTACGAAATCATGCTGTCCGAGTCGCAGGAGCGGATGCTGCTGGTCGCGCGGCCCGGGCGTGAAGCCGACGTCGAGCGCATTTTCGACAAGTGGGATCTGCACGCCGTCAAGATCGGCGAGGTGACGAGCGACGGCATGCTCCGGGTGAAGGACCGCGGGACGCTCGTCGCGGAAATCCCGAATCGTGCGCTGACCGATGACGCGCCTCAATACCGCCGTCCGGCGGCGGAACCGGCGTACCTCGGCGAGGTGCAGCAGCTGGACCTGACGGCGGCGGCCGTCGATGGTGCCGGTCGCGATCAGGCGGTCGCACTGCGCGCCCTGCTCGCGTCGCCCACCATCAGCAGCAAACGATGGGTGTACCGCCAGTACGACTACAGCGTGCGGACCAACACCATCAGCGCGCCGGGGTTCGGCGCCGGCGTGGTGCGCGTCCGCGGCACCGATCGCGCGCTCGCCTTGTCGGTCGACGGCAACGGTCGCTACTGTTACCTGGAGCCGTACCGGGGCGCGATGCTGGCGGTCGCCGAAGCGTCACGAAACGTGGCGTGCGCCGGCGCGCGCCCGCTGGCGGCCACCAATTGTCTGAACTTCGGTAACCCCGAGCGGCCCGCAATCATGTGGCAGTTCGAGCGGGCGGTGAGCGGGATCGGCGATGCGTGCCGGGCGCTCGGCGTCCCGATTACGGG
>JBPYEE010000385.1:0-2054 GCA_051985095.1 Vicinamibacterales bacterium
GACCGCCACATCCAGCTGGCGGACGCTCCGCTGGAGACGGAACTCGTCCGCAAGCGGTGCGGCGCATTTGCGCCGTCGCCGATGGATGACAAACGTACTTTCAAGGAGCTCGTCGAGGTCTCCGGCTCCTTTGGCTATATCGCCGCCCCGATCACCGTTCAGGGCAGGGCAATCGGCATTCTGCATGTCGACCGCCCCGAACCCCACGGAATCGTGACGATGGACCATCTCGAACAGCTGGAGGCTTTCGCCGAGTGTCTGTCAGTTGCGTTCGAGAGTGCCGCGCTCGAAGAGAAGGCCGTGCAGCAACGCGTCAAAGTCGACAGTCTGTGCGGCAACGTCGACGAACTGCTCAGCCGGTCAGGCCGATCGGCGTTGTGGTTATTGCCGGGCGCGGCGCTCGGACCGCGACACGATGCTTACTACCATCGCGATCAGCCTAGTGTCCCCGCGTTGACTTCCCGTGAACGAGAGATCATGTCGCACGTGGCGACCGGAGCCACCAACGGCCAGATTGCCCGATGCCTTGTGATTTCCGAAGGGACGGTGAAGTCCCATCTGAAACACATTGCCAAGAAGCTCAATACGTCCAGCAGAGCGGCGGCTGTCGCGACGTATGCAGGCATCGCCACCGCTTGATTTGGGATATCGCAATGAACACCCGCGCAATGGTGACCCGGCTCAACGAATTCGATGAGCAGCTATGTAACACGTTCGGCGTCCCCCGATTAGGTGACGCGACGACTCTCGACGAGGCCATCACAATGTCGGCCTTCACCACCGAGCGACTGGTGAGCCGTGAACGCAATGTCCGTTACGACACAGCGCCACCGATTGGACAGAGCCGCCTGACAGATTTCCTGCAGGCGCAGGTCGAAGCGCGCCAGATGAGAGCCAGTGAACGCGTCGATGTGGTGCGATCCCTGACCGCCGGCATCCGTCGCATGAAGAAGGCCGGATCGCTGCAAGGGCTCGGCCGCCAAGCCTGTACCGAACTTTGCGAGGCGCTCGGTTTCGACAGCGCGTTGCTGTCATTCGTCGAAGACGACGGTTTCGTCGTCGAGGAATCCGACCACAGCCTGGGCGGCCCCACCGTGATCCCGCGTCGTGAATGTGCAGCCGAACGGGCCTGTATTCGCCTGCGTGACACCACCCGGACCAATGAGGCCGACATGCCGGCCTCGCCCGGGTACCGGGAGTTGCTCGGTTCGGAGCACTATCTCGTCGCCCCTGTCATCACGAAATCACGGGTCGTCGCGCTCATTCACGTCGGCCGTCGCAGCGACGGCGGAGTTACTACCGGTGATATCGATGTGTTGGATGCGTTCGCCTCAGCCTATTCGCTGCTGCACGAGAGGATGCTGAATACCGAACGGGTGCAACAACAGCGGACCTCCATCGCGCGCGCGGCGGCGCGGCTGACAGAGGAAGCGGACCGCATCGCCGCAGCAGCCATCAGCTTCGATGACGAAGACGACACTCGTGTCGAGCCCCCGACCATCACGGCGGATTCGGCGTTGGCCGCTACGCTGTCGGACCGGGAACGCCAAGTCTTCGAAAGGCTGGTGCTGGGAGCCTCCAACGCCGAGATCGCCGACGAACTTGTCATCACAATCGAAACGGTCAAGACGCACGTGAAGCGG
Organism: Vicinamibacterales bacterium; assembly: GCA_051985095.1. GTDB lineage: Bacteria > Acidobacteriota > Vicinamibacteria > Vicinamibacterales > CAVVIG01 > Gp6-AA45. The sequence continues at coordinate 1,644 of JBPYEE010000385.1, forward strand.
ATCCTTCGCAAAATCGGCGCCATCAACCGGTCGGAGGCGATCGCCCTGTACATGGATGAGGCCAGGACAGCCTCTCGGCGACGCGGCCGGTAACCATGAGGGACAGCCCTTTTCACGCGGCAGCCTGGTCTCCCGTGGACGGATTCGCCGATCTGACCGATATCACCTGGAGCCGGTTCCCGCGCTACTTCTGACGCGTCTGCTGGCCAATTATGCCGCGGAAATGCCGCCATTGACGCTGATTGCCTGCCCCGTCAACCGAGCCGCCGCCGGGCTGCACAAGAACACGGTCAGCGCCGCGATGTCGTCGGCCGTCGGTACACCTAACTGAGCTTGCTGGGCGGCGCGGGCGAAGAGCTTGCCGCTGAACCCGTCCGCCGTAATGCGTTCGGTCGAGGCGGTGCCGTAGAC
>JBPYEE010000386.1:0-7191 GCA_051985095.1 Vicinamibacterales bacterium
CGTGCTAGCGCGGGCGGGTGGCGGTGGTGCGTCGCCTGCTCGTATGCATAGGCCAGGCGGAGCAGCGTCGGCTCGGCCCTGGCCCGCCCGAGGAACTGCAGGCCCGCGGGCAGCGTGCCGGCGCGCGTATAGCCCATCGGTACAGTGATCGCCGGGAAGCCGGTCGTCGGCGCGAACACCTGATTGTTGTCGCCACCCGGTGTGTTGAGGTCGCCTATCAGTCGCGGCGGATTGCTCCAGGTCGGGTAAATGAGGGCGTCCAGTTGCAGCTCCTCCATCGTCTTGGCAACGGCGGTGCGCAGGCGGTCCCGATACGCCTCGTTCGCCTTGCATCCTTCCGAGACGCCGGGCACATCGGCCGACGCCTGGGCCGCCTCCAGCCGGGCTTGGATCGACGGATGAAATTTCCGGGATTTGATGATCGCCTCGAGTGATCGGAGCGGCGCGCGTTCGCCGAGGCCGGCCAGGTACTGATTCAAGTCGTACTTGAAGCGATTGCAGCCGCCACCCTGGGTGCGCCGCACCGTGTCATACCCATCGATCGCGGCCGGATCCAGCACGTCGGCGCCGAGGTTGCGGAGTTCACCCATCGCGCCCTCGAAGACCCGTTTCACGTCGTCATCAAGCGTCGGGCTGTCGTAGGCCTCATGCAGAACGCCGAGGCGCGCCCCCTTCAACCCGTCGCGGCGCAGCGCTTCGACGTAATTTGGATGAGGCGGATCGGCCTCGGCGATGACCTGCAGCACGGCGGCCGTGTCGGCGACCGAGCGCGTCAGCGCCCCGGCGACGTCGGCGGCGAGATTCAGCGGGACCACTCCATCCAGGCTCACCAGCCCCTTGCTCGATCGCAACCCGACGAGCGCCTGATGGGCCGCCGGGCCGCGGATGGAATCGCCCGTATCGCTCGCGAGTCCCACGAGTCCGAAGTTCGCGGCGATGGCCGCCGCAGACCCCCCGCTCGACCCGGCAGTGACGCGGCGCGTGTCATAGGGATTGCGCGTGTAGCCCGGCAGAATGGAACTGACTGTTTCGACGGGACTGAACGCGAACTCCGCCATATTCGACTTCGCGATCATTACCGCGCCGGCGTCGCGCAGGCGCTTGACGACGGTCGCGTCCCGGCCGGTCCGCATCCCCTGCAGCGCCAGGGACCCGGCGCTGGTGGGCATGTCGATGGTTTCGTAGTTGTCCTTGACGATGACGGGCACGCAATGCATCGGCCCGACGAGACCCGATTGTGCGAAGCGGCGATCGAGCTCGTCGGCACGCGTCCGCGCATCCGGATTGGTCATGATGAGGGCGTTCAGCGACGCGCCCTGCTTGTCGTTTGCCTCGATCCGCGTCAGGTAGGCGTCGACGAGCGCGCGGCACGTCAGGGACCGGTTCTCAAAGGCGGCCTGGATCTCGGCGATCGTGGTTTCGTCGATCCGAAAGGGCTGGGGAGTCTGAGCCGCCAGGTGCAGAAGAACCGCCGCGGCGCACGCCGCGGCGGTCGGCGCGGACGAAGATTTCATCCGCGTAGTGTATGCGTTCAGAACAGGAATTTCGCTGCGAACTGCACCTGGCGCGCCGAGCCCGAGTCGCCGGTCGGGAAGCGCGTGTTGCTGATGACGCCGAACGACGTGCTGCCGACCGTCGCCGTGCCTCCGGGCTGACCGAGGTTCGCCTGGTTGAACAGGTTGAACACCTCCAGCCGCAGCTGCACGCGCGCCGAACCCTGCAGCGTCACGTTCTTGATGAGCGACAGATCGGTGTCCCCGAATCCCGGTCCGTAAATCGCGTTGCGCGGCAGACTGCCGAAGTGCGCCACGCCGGCCGCGGTGTACGGCAGCGCGAACGGTGTGGAGGCGGTGCACGAGCCGGCAATGCGGGGATCGCAGACGGTATTGCTCCCGAACCACTGGTAGCTCGTCACGGCCCCGGTGACTGGATCGAGCACAGGTGTCGCGACGATCGACGGCAAGGCGCCAATGAGATCCGGCCGCACCGACGATACCCCGGTAATCGTCGTGATGTTCGTGAGGATGTTCAGAGGATTCCCGGTCTGCGCCTGTTCGACCAGGACCAGCTGCCAGCCTTCCACCAGCCGATTGCCCTTGAAGGGCAGATCGTAGGAGGCATTGATCGCAACGCGATGGCGCACGTCGAAATCCGACGGGCCATAGCTGCCCGCCAGGTTCGTGCTGTCCTGCAACGCTCCGCCGTTGCTGGCGCCGCTGCCATCATACGAGTTCGTGTCCATGGACTTCGAGAGCGTATAGGACCCCGAGAGCTGCAGCCCTTTCGAGAGCCGGCGGTTGGCCGTGACCCACAGCCCGTTGTAGCGTGACCACCCGAGGCTGGTCATTTCGGTGATGTTGCCGAGTATCGCGCCCGCCAGGATCGGACTCGTGGCCGACAGCGTCGGGTATGGCCGGACAGTGCCGCCCGGCGTGGTGAACTGGTTGATATTGATCGGAATCCGCTGCCGGTCCCCGTACGATCCAAAGTATCCGACCATCAGGCCGGTGTCGCCGAACTCCCGTTCGACGTTGACGTTCCACGTCTGCAGGCGGCCCGGCAGGAAATTCGGGTCGGTGGTCGACGGCGCCAGCGCCGCGGCACCTGCCCCGTTGATGACGTTCGCGAGGTTGATGTTGCTGGCCGCTGTGCCGTTCGCCTGCGCCGAAAGCGGCGTGACGAGCGGCGGATTACCCGCCTCCCCGACGAAGTAGCCGGTGTTGGTCTGGTTCACCATCACGGCATAGGCGCTGCGGACGGAGAGCTTGCCGTCGCTTGTCGGCGTCCACACGACGCCGACGCGCGGCTGAAAGTCGCTCCCGTTCCTGGTCACCTGGGTGAACCCGTTCTTCCCGATTTGCACGAGCGACACCGTCGCGGGATCGAATTCGACGAGCTTGTTGGCCGCCTCGTTGGGCGACGGCAGGTAGTCCCAGCGCAGACCCAGATCGAGCTTCACGTTCGAGCTCAGCGACACCGAGTCCTGGACGAAGGCGCCGCCGGCATTGACCAGCGCGTCGTACGCGAGGCCGCCGAGGGTGATCGAGAACGAGCTGGCGTACCCCTGCTGGAATGCGGCGACGCTCGGGAAGCTCGCCCTGCCCGGATCCTGATTGAAGTTGTCGTGGTGCACATGGCGGATCTCGCCGCCGAACTTGATGACGAGGTTTCCATGCAAGTAGGTCGCCGTATCGCCGACCGCGTAGGTCGTCACGATGCGGCCACTGGGGAACCCTGCCGGCCCGCCGATGTTCAGGCCGGGACCGGTGATCGTGATCTGCGGCAGCGCGATCGGGAAGTTGACACCCTCATTGATCCCCACACTTGTCGGATTGACCACGACGTTGGGATTGAAATTGATGCTTATCCGGTTGAAGCCTACGCGTGCCTCGTTGACGAGCGACTGGCTGAACACATGCGTCTCGCCGACGGTCAGCACCTGGCGATGGCCGCCGCGGGTATCGCCGAAGCCCGGGACCGTGTTGCCCTGCGCGTTGGGTTCCTGGCGGATGTCGCGCTGAAACGCGTAGTACAGGTGCAGATCATCGTTCTGCCGCAGGTTGTCGCGCTGGTCAATCGTGTACTGATCCAGGTTGACCGGGGCCACTGACGAGCCGATGATGCGCGTCCCGGTCGAGTCGTTCGCAGCCGGGATATACGGCAGCAGCGCCAGCGAGACCGGGTTGGTCACCGCGGCGCGCTGCGCGTTGGTGAGCGTGCCCGAATTGAGGTCGACGTCCTGGATGTGGCGCAGTCCTTCATAGCTGCCGAAAAAGAACGACCGGCTGTTGACGATTGGGCCGCCGAGGTTGACGCCAAACTGCTTCCGGTTGAAGACCGACTGCGGCGCCGGCGGCGGGTTGAAGTAGTTGCGCGAATCAAATTTCTGGTCGCGGTAGAAATCGAACGTCTCGCCGTGGAAGGCGTTGCTCCCCGATCGCGTCGCGACGTTCACGATGGCGCCCGAGTTGCGTCCGTACTCGGCGCTGAAGGTCGAGTTGTCGACCTTGAATTCCGACACCGTGTTGATCGAGGGCTGGAAGGTGACCTGCGAGTTCGACAAATCGTTCAGGTTGATGCCGTTGATCATGAAATTGATCGACGTCTCGCGGTTCCCCGCGGTCATGAACGAGAACGACCCCTGCCCGCGCAGCGGCGCACTGAGACCGGCGTTCTGCGGCGAGGTCGAGCCGCCCGGCATCAGCGGACCGAGATCGACGAAGTGGCGGCCGTTCAGCGGAATTTCCTGCACGGTGCGCTCGGCCATCACCTCGCCGACCGAGACGGTGGCGGTGTCGATGAGCGGCGATACGCCGCTGACCGTCACGCTTTCTGCAAGCGTGCCGACATTCAGTTTCAGATTGAGCGCAATGGTCTCCGCCGGACCCAGATCGACCTGCGACTTCGCGTCGGCGAATCCCTCGAGGTGCGCGGTGATCGCATAGTGCCCCGGTTGCAGCGACGCCGCGACGTACTGGCCGGCCGCATCGGTGACCGTGGTGCGTTCGAGCGTGGTGGCGGTGTTCTGGATCGTCACGGTGACGCCCGGCATCACCGCATTCTGCGCATCAGTGATCGTTCCCTGCAGCGTCGCCGTCGACTGCGCGACAACGGTCCGGCTGCCCAGGAAAAGCGCGATCCCGCATAAGAGAAGAGACCGCGGGATAGACAGCGTTCGACTCATCACTCACCCTCCCTCGTGAACCGGACATCCCGTTGACGCCTAAGAATCGACCGAAGAGAGCGGGGTTTGAATGGGGAGGATTGTCTCTGAATTACAACGGAATGTTGCCGTGTTTTTTCGCGGGACCGGTCTTGTCGCGCTTGTTCTCCAAATTTTTGAGCGCGGCGATGAGCTTCCGGCGTGTCTCACGCGGGTGGATCACCTCGTCGATGAAGCCGCGGCTGGCGGCAATATAAGGATTCGCGAATTTTTCGCGGAATTCAGCGACCTTCTGGGCGCGGAGCGCGTCGGGGTCCTTCGCCGCGTCCAGTTCGCGTTTGTAGAGCACGTTGACCGCGCCCTCCGGGCCCATCACGGCGATTTCAGCCGTCGGCCAGGCATAGTTGAAGTCAGTTCGAATGTGCTTGCTGGACATGACGCAGTAGGCGCCGCCGTAGGCCTTCCGTGTGATGACGGTGACTTTCGGCACCGTGGCTTCCGCGAAGGCAAACAGCAGCTTGGCGCCGTGGCGGATGATCCCGCCGTACTCCTGGACGGTTCCGGGCAGAAAGCCCGGCACGTCCTCGAAGGTGACCAGCGGAATGTTGAATGCATCGCAGAACCGCACAAATCGCGCGCCTTTGACCGAGGCGTTGATGTCGAGGGTGCCGGCCAGAACGGCCGGTTGATTCGCCACGACCCCGACCGAGCGCCCGTCGAGCCGGGCGAAGCCGACGATGAGATTCCGGGCATAGTGCTGGTGGACTTCGAGGAAGTTCCGGTCGTCGACGACGCCGTGGATCACATCGAGCATGTCGTAGGGCTGGTTGGGCGCGGCCGGCACGATGTGATCGAGCGCGGCTTCTTCCCGGTCGAGCTGATCGCTCGAACCAACCCGGGGCGCATCGTCAAGGTTGTTCGAGGGAAGAAACGACAGGAGGTCGCGAATGAGCGCGATGCATTCGCGATCATCGTCGGTGGCGAAGTGGGCGACGCCGCTCGTCGCATTGTGCGTCATCGCACCGCCGAGCTCGTCTTTGGTGACCTCCTCGTGCGTCACCGTCTTGATGACGTCGGGTCCCGTCACGAACATGTAGCTGGTGCCCTTCACCATCAGCGTGAAATCGGTGATGGCCGGCGAGTAGACGGCGCCCCCGGCGCACGGGCCCATGATCGCGGAGATCTGGGGAATCACGCCGGAGGCGAGCGTATTGCGGAGAAAGATGTCGGCGTAGCCGGCGAGCGACAGGACGCCTTCCTGGATGCGGGCGCCGCCGGAATCGTTCAAGCCGACGACGGGGCAGCCGAGCTTCAGCGCCAGATCCATGATCTTGACGATTTTCGCCGCGTTGGTTTCCGACAGTGATCCGCCGAACACGGTGAAGTCCTGGGCGAACGCGAACACCTGCCGGCCATCGACCAGACCGTGGCCGGCGATGACGCCGTCGCCGGGCACGATCTGCTTGTCCATGCCGAAATCCCGGCAGCGATGGGTGACCAGCTTGTCGACTTCCTCGAACGAGCCCGGATCGAAGAGGAGATCGATGCGCTCGCGGGCAGTCAGCTTCCCGGCGCGGTGCTGGCGGTTCAGCCGATCCTGGCCGCCGCCGCGTTCCGCCTGCCGCTCGAGGTCGGCGAGCCGGTCGAGGGGCTCTGTCACGCCTTGACCGCGTGCGCCTGTTCCCAGTCTTTCAGGAATTTCGCGAGGCCGATGTCGGTGAGCGGGTGGTTGAACAGCGCCTCGATGACCGCCGGCGGGCAGGTGGCGATGTCGGCGCCCATCCGCGCCGCCTCCACGACATGCATCGGGTGGCGGCAGCTGGCGACCAGCACCTCGGTGCTGAAGTCGTAGTTGTCGTAAATCTGCACGATCTCGCGGACCAGTTCCATGCCGGCCGTCGAGATGTCGTCGAGCCGCCCCACAAAGGGACTGATGTAGCTCGCCCCGGCCTTGGCCGCGAGCAACGCCTGCGCCGGCGAGAAGCACAGCGTCACATTGATGCGAATCCCTTCGCGCGACAGCGTCCCGCACGCTCGAATCCCGTCGCGGGTCAATGGCACCTTGACGACCATGTGCGGATCGATCTTCGCGATATCGTGCCCCTCGCGCAGCATGCCGGGGTAGTCGGTCGCGGTGACTTCGCCGCTGACGGGACCCTTCACGATGTCGCAGATCCGCTTCAGGTTCTGGCGGTAGTCGCCCGCTTCCTTCGCGAGCAGCGTGGGGTTTGTCGTCACGCCATCGAGAATGCCGAGCGCGGCGATCGTTTCGATATCCTTGATGCTGCCCGTGTCGACGAACAACTTCATGACGGTCCTCCTTCAGCCTCCGGCGTACGTTCAGCCTGCACCGGGTTCACCAGATCGCCCACGCCTTCCACGCGCACCCGCACCGTGTCGCCATCGGCCAGGGGTCCGATCCCCTCCGGCGTTCCGGTCGAGATGATATCGCCGGGCTCGAGCGTCATGACGAACGTCACGAACTCGACGAGCTGCTCGATGGGAAAGATCAGGTGCCGCGTGTTCGA
>JBPYEE010000387.1:0-8038 GCA_051985095.1 Vicinamibacterales bacterium
GACGAGGCGAGCACATGGCCCGTCATGATGATCAGCGCCATCTGCAGCGTGAAGGGAATGAGATCCCAGAAGCCGCGGCCCCAGGCGTCGACGATCTCCGGGGCGGAGGCGGGCGTGGCGACCAGGGCAGCGATGGAGACCAGGCCGGTCGCGACCAGCGCGAAAATGAACGCGTCGGGTACCCAGCGCTCGGCCCAGTCCGTCAGCACAAGCGCGAAGCGCGCGAGCACGCGCTACCTTAACATAGAGGCTCATCATGACTCACCGCTCGGTCGCCCTCGCCGTCGTCGTCGCCTCGATCGCAGCCTTTGCGGCGGCGCCGCGCGCGGCGTTGCCGGCCCGTGTCGAGATCACGGCGCTGTCGACTGACCCGCAGCGCGTCACGGGCGGAGATGTCCTGGTTCAGATCGTCACGCCGCCGAAAGCGGACGCGCGCTCGCTGAAGGTCGTCGCCAGGGGCCGCGACGTGACGGCGGCCTTTCGCGCGACCGGGGCGCCGCACACGGTTGTCGGCCTGGTCGTCGGACTGCCGGATGGGAAATCAACGCTGACGGCGGAGGTCCGAGGCGCCGCGCGCGCCTCGCTCGACGTGACGAACTACCCGATCGTCGGCCCGGTGGTCTCGGGTCCACGGCAGGAGCCGTTCGTCTGCCAGACCGGCGCGTTCAAATTGCCGGACGGATCGACGCTTGGGCCCCCGCTCGATGCGAACTGCTCGGCGAGGACGGTCGTGCAGTACGTCTACTGGAATCCGCGCGCCAACGACGGCAAAGGCGCGTTCCAGTTTCTGCCCGATCCCACCCGGCTGCCGCCGGACGTCGTGCAAACGACGACGATGACGGGCGAGACGGTGAAATTTGTCGTGCGCGTGGAAACCGGCACCATGAATCGCGGGATCTATCAGAACGCGATCCTGCACGATCCAACGGTGGATCCGCCGCCCACGCCGTTCTCGCCGCCGCGGGGCTGGAACCGCCGTCTGCTCGCGGTGCACGGTGTCGGTTGCCCGGCAGGCTGGTATCTCCAGGGCGCGGCGCTCGGCGTGCCCGTCCTCGATCAGGCGCGCCTCGCGCAGGGCTACGCGGTCTTCAACAACACGCTGAACCATCCGACCAACAGCTGCAACGCGTTCCTCGCTGGCGAGACCACGATGATGGGCAAGGAGCATTTCATCGAGACGTTCGGCGTGCCGTTCTACACGATCAGCACCGGCAATTCGGGTGGCGCCTACACGAGCCTCCAGATCGCAGACGCCTTTCCGGGTCTGTTCGACGGCATCAGCATTGGACTGACCTTTCCCGACGCGCTGTCGATTGCGCTGACCGGCCTCGACTCGCGGCTGTTGATGCACTATTTCACCGTCACCGACCCGGGCGGCTTCACCGAGGCGCAGCAGGTGGCAGTGAGCGGGTACTACGGCATGAAGGCGTTTCTCGACGCGGCGAATCAGGCGCAGCGGACCGATCCGGTGCCGAATCGGCAGGACCTTGACGGCTATCAGTCGGCACGGTGGAACAATGCGGTGCCGGCCGCGCTTCGCTACGATCCTGGCACCAATCCCACGGGCGCCCGCCCGACCGTGTTCGACGCGGCCAGAAACCTGTACGGCGTCGATCCGACGACCGGGTACGCGCTCCGGCCCTTCGACAACGCCGGCGTCCAGTACGGTTTGAATGCGCTCAACGCCGGCATCATCACGCCGAAGCAGTTCCTCGGTCTCAACGAACGAATCGGCGGCGTCGATCACGACTCGAACTATACGCGGGCGCGGACAATCGGCGACGCGCTCGCGATTCGCCGCGCCTATCAGGCGGGCCTGACGCTGGGGGCCAACGGGGGACTGAAATCCATCCCGATCTTCGACAACGCCCAGACGAACGAAACGGGCGGTTACCACTACGGGTGGTTCCACTTCGCCGTCCGCGATCGCATCCGCGAAGCCAACAGCGGTTCGTCGGAGAATTTCGTCATGTGGCGCAGTAACAACCCGGGCGCCGCGCAGGCGTTGTTCGACAGGTGGATGGACTCCTACAAGCGCGACTCGTCGAACGACCCGCAACGCACCAAGGTCCTTCGAGCGAAACCGGCAGACTTCGTCGAAGGCTGCTACGATAAATCGACCCCGCCCGTCTTCATCGCCGAGCACCTGCTGTTCAGCGCCAAGCCCGTCTCGAGATGCTCCGAGTTCTATCCCGTGTACTCGAACCCTCGCCGGGAAGCCGGCGGGCCCCTCAGCGGCAACACGCTCAAGTGTCAGCTGAAACCGGTCGATACACGCGACTATACGGTGCAGTTCAGCCCCGACGACCTCGCGCGGCTGAAGGCGATCTTTCCGGGCGGTGTCTGTGATTTCACGCGGCCCGGCGTGAACCAGACACCGGTGGTCACGTGGGCGTCGTTCGGCCCCTCGCCGGTGAATGCGATTGCTGACTCGAAGGAGACCTCTCATGATTCGACCGGTCCCGTTCGCGCTCGCGCTGGCCGGCGCCCTGGCAGCCGGTAGTCTGTCGGCGCAGACGAAGAACGATTACGCCGACACCCGGAATTGGCTGTGCCGTCCGGGACAACAGGACGCCTGCGCAGTTGACTTGACGACGACAGTCGTGGCCGCCGACGGCAAGATGACCCGCGAAGGGTGGAAAGCGAATCCGAACGCGCCGATAGATTGCTTCTACGTGTATCCGACCGTGTCGGTCGACCAGGGCAGCAACAGCGACATGATTCCGGGCGCCGAGGAGAAGCGCGTTGCGGCAGCGCAGGCGGCCCGGTTCAACGCCGAGTGCCGCGTGTTCGCGCCGATGTACCGCCAGATCACGATTGGTGGACTGATGCGCGGCCTGCTGACCAAACCGGGCGGCACGCCGGAGCGAGCGCTGGCCTACAGCGACGTCCTCGACGCCTGGAATTACTACCTCCAGCACGACAACAAGGGGCGCGGGTTCGTGCTCGTCGGCCACTCGCAGGGTTCGTTTTTGCTCGCCGATCTCATCGCGGGGGAAATTGACGGCAAGCCGCTGCAGTCGCGGTTGGTGTCGGCCATTCTGCTGGGCATGAGCCTGCCGGTCCCGCGCGGAACGGCTGTCGGCGGCGCCTTCAAATCCGTGCCGCTCTGCGCATCTTCGTCGCAGACCGGTTGTGTCATCACCTACGCGTCATTCCGCTCGACGATTCCACCGCCCGCCAACACGCTGTTTGGCCGCGTGCCGGGCGACGACATGGTGGCGGCCTGTACGAATCCCGCCGCGCTCGCCGGCGGCAGCGCCGGCCTCCATTCGTACTTGAACGCCGCGGGGACGGCGTTCGCCGCGAACCCGCCGCCGACGACGTGGGTGACCGGCAAGACCGTGGATACGCCGTGGGTGAGCGTGCCGGGGCTGCTGACAGCGCAGTGCGTCAGCAACGAGCACGGCTCGTACCTCGAAGTCACCGTGCACGGCGACCCCAACGATCCGCGCGCCGACGACATCCCGGGAGACCTGATGGCCGGCGGGCAGCCTAACGCCAGCTGGGGACTGCATCTCATCGACGTCAACCTGACGCTCGGCAACCTCCTCGACATCGTTGGACAGCAGCGCCGCGCCTACACCTCACGGCGCGGATCGCGGTAGCGTCGTCTCTGAGTCGATCGCAAGCGGCGGCCGGGATCGTCCCGCACCGTTCGCCGCTTCGAACTGCCGGGCCACGGCGAGCACCCCGGCGTCGCGGCCCGGCGCGGCGGCGATCTGGATGCCGACCGGCAGCCCGACGTCGGTGAATCCGGCGGGTACGGAAATCGCCGGGCCGAGCGTCGCGCTGATCCAGTAGGCGGACTTCATCCAGGCGACGTAGGTGTCCATGCCAACGCCTGCGACTTCGCGCGGCCAGGTGAGGGAGACGTCAAAGGGTGCCACCTGACTGACGGCACAGACGAGGAAGTCGTATCGCTCGTAGAACGCGCGCAGGCGATCGAGAAACGCCGCGTGCTGCGCTTGCGCGGCGGCGAGCTGCGGCGCCGTGACGCGCGATCCGACGTCGATCTCCCACACCGCTTCGGGCTTCAGCACATCGCGGTGGCGCTCGAGCAGAGCCCCGAGCGTCTGCCACGACCGGGCCGCCCGAATCGTCATGAAGAACTCATCGACCCCGCTGAAATCCGGGTGCGCCTCCTCCACCTGGCAGCCCAGATCCACGAAGATCGCGCGCTGGGCGTCGACGACGTGCCGCACCTCGGGCGCAAGCGGCAGCCCGCCGAGATCGGGCGACCATGCGATGCGCAGCTGACGGCCCCCCAACGGGTTGTCGTGCGCCGACCACTCGCGCCCGGTCAGGACCGACAGGAGGAGCGACACGTCGTCGACCGATCGGGCCATCGGGCCTTTGACGCTGAAGCCGACACCCGGCAGCGGATTGGGGTCGTCGGGCACGAGCCCGAACGACGGCCGCATGCCGACGAGATTCGTGAAACTGGCCGGGTTGCGGAGCGATCCGCCGACATCGCTGCCGTCGGCCAGCGGCAAGAGTCCTGCCGCAACGGCTGCCGCGGCGCCGCCGCTTGATCCGCCGGGCGTTTTCGTCAGATTCCAGGGGTTGCGGGTCACGCCGTAGACCATGTTGTAGGTCTGCGATCCCATCCCGAACTCGGGGACGTTGGTTTTCCCGATCGCGATCGCCCCGGCCGCTTTCATCCGGCGGACGATCGCCGAATCCTCGCCCGCGGTGTTGTTGGCGAGCGCGAGCGAACCGCAGGTCCATCGAAACCCGACGGCCGGCTCGAGATCCTTGATCGCAATCGGCAACCCATGAAGAGGCCCCGTGTCGGCACCGTCCGCGATCAGCCGATCGGCCTCGTCTGCCAGCGCCAGCGCGCGGTCATCGGGGAGGGCGTCGACGATCGCATTCAAGCCCGGGTTCAGCCGGGCGATCCGATCGAGGCACGCCGCCATGACCTCGCGCGCCGATATCTCGCGTGCGCGGATGAGGCGTGCCAGGTCACGTGCCGGCGTGAACGCGAACGACTGGGCTGTCAAGGCTGACGGGTCGTGGCGTGTGAGACGACCATCTTCCAGGCGCCGTTGCGTTGGATGTAGACGCGCGTGAAATGCAGCGATCCGCCCTGGGCTTGGCCGTTCAGCGTGACGCGCGACTCGCTCGACCCGCTGGCGATCGCCGTGTCGCCGTAGACGCGCACCACGACGTCGCTCTCCGACACGTCTCCGTTGAACCGCCGCGCCCCCGATTTGAGATCGGCCAGGTATCGAGTCTTCGTGTCGGTCGTGCCGTTTGCGTGGGTCACGGTCCAGCCGTCGTCCAGCAGCCGATCCAGCGCGGCGATGTCGGCGCGCGCACGCGCCTCGTTCCACTGACGCTCCAGGGCCCGGATCACGTCGGCCGCGTCACCGGACCGCTGCTGCGCGACGGGCGCAGCCGCGAGGAGGATCAGGCACGCCGCTGCGGCGAGCGCGCGCGTCATTGCGTGCTGCTGTCCGGGGCGTGGTTGGTCATCTCGTCGTCACCATGAGGTATGTGCGTGTCGACGGCGACCGCCCTGGCCGGTCGTGATGTTGCACTTCAGGGCATCGATCGCCGGCGATGGCGCCGCGTGCTGCCGAATGGCCCACGGCCGTCTGTCACCGACGATCAGCACCCGGAACTCGCCGAGCGCTAATCGCCGGACAGCCGTCGCCGTCATTTCAGCTCGAAGATGGTCGCTTCCGAAATGACGCCCAGGCTCTCTTCCGAATGAATCGTCCCCGCCGGCACCCAGGCGGCGTGGGGAGTGCCATCGGTGATCCACACGACGACGGAATCGACATCGTGGCGGTGGCGCGGGCCGTCCATGCCGAACCCGTAGCTGTAGGCCCAGACGGTGACGCGATCGTTGTCGAGCAGTTTCTTGACGCCGATCCCGCTCAGCGGCGGCGCCCCCTCGTCGACTGTCGCGGTGCGTCCCGACGGCGCCGGCTCTTTCAGCTCGACGAACACGGCGCGCAGCGGCGGGTCGCTCGTCCCTTCCTCGATGTGGGTCACGCCGCTGCGCTGGAACGCGATATCGCCCGCTTTCGTCGAGACGGGACGTTTCGTGCCATCGGCCGAGATGATCAAGCGATCGCCGGGCGAGAAATAGACGCCGGCCAGATCATAGATGTGGCGATGGAGCGGATACGACACGCCCTTGAGCCAGGCGATGTTCCAGACCTGTACCCGCGCGTTGTCGATCATCTTGGTCGCGCCCGGCCGCGGATAGGCGGGCGGCAGCTTATCGGGTGGCGCCTGCACAGGGAGAGACAGCAGAGCCATCAAGATCCAACGCATGTGCAACTCCCTTGTGAAACCGGCCGCATTATACGCGGTCCGTGCGGCAGTATACTGACGCCCGCGCCCGAGGCCGGATATGACCGATTTCGATCGATTGAGCCGCTATCGCCGACTCTTCGCGAAGCTCGGGGAGCAGCGAGCGCGCAGGATGCTCGACCGCCTGCAGGTCGTCGCGTTGACGCGTCCTGACGCGATGCGGGAGCTCGAGGCCTTTCTCGATCGCGAGCCGACCGAGCGTCGGGACAATGGGGATTCGAACGCATGAGATCAGTCATTGTTGCCATCGTTGCCGCCCTCGCCCTGCAGTCGCAGCCGCCGCTGCCGAAGGGTCAAATGCCGGATCTCGGCCGGCCGACCAAGCCAGGCGACGAAGTGCCGGCCTTCAACGCCGACGAGTACTTTCCCGGCCGCTGGACGTTTGACTGGGATGTCCCCGAAGGGCCGCTCGGCCCTGCCGGCCGCATCGAGGGGACAACGACCTACAAGCAGATCGATCCGCGCTTTTTCGAGGCCGCTACCGCCGCCAAAGGCCCGGGCGGCGCCTTCACCATTCACGAGCTCCTCGCCTATCACCGGGAGGCGAAGGCGGTCTCACGGGAGGTGACCGACAGCCGGGGCTTCTCGTTCCTCCAAATCGGGACGATTGGCGGCGATCTCGGCGGTTACTACAACGTGTATCTCGAGTCGTCGCCGTTCACGTTCAACGGCCATTCGATTCGAATGAAACATGCCATGCGGCTGTTGTCGCCGCTCAGTTACAAAGTGGCGGTGACCGTGTCGGTCGACGGCGGACGATTCATCAACTACGGCAACCCGTGGTGGCGCAAGGATCCGACTGCGCCGTCGCGCTGAGAGGTCTCATGAAACGTATAGCGCTCTGCCTCGCACTGCTCGTCGTCGCGGCCGTCGCCGGCTGGCCGCTTCAGGATCGGCTTGCTGCCCAAGGCGACGGCGGTTACCGGCTCGTGTCGAACTGGCCGCATCTGCCAGCCGGCATGTACTTCGGGTTGAAGGATGCCCCGCCGCCGCCCGCCGAACGCGAGGCCCAGGCCGCCGCCCGCCGCGCTCGTGGCGGGGCGCCCGGCGGGGCCGGTGCCGGCGGGTCGATGAGCGGTCCGACAAATCAACCCGGGATCTCGGGACTCGCCATCGACCAGCACGATCACATCTACGTCTTCAATCGGGGCGTGAAGCCGGTCATGGTCTTCGACACCGACGGCAACCTGATCCTCTCGGGCGCCGACCAGGTCATCAACGGCAAAACGATCAATCCGTCGTGGCAGCATTCGGGTGGCGTCGATTGGGACGGCAACGTCTATGTGATCGAACGCGACGCGCACCGGATCGTGAAGCTCTCGCCCAAACTCGACAAGTTCCTGATGCAGCTGGGCACGACGAATGAGAAGGGCACCGACGCCACGCACTTCAACCTGCCGTCGGGGATTGCGATCCTGCACAACGGCAACATCATCGTGACCGATGGGTACGGCAACAACCGCGTCGTGATGTTCGACAGAAACGGCCGTTTTCTCAAGCAGGTTGCGAAGGGTGCCGGCGGGCCGTCGGACAAGGGCACGGGACCGGGCGAGTGGAATCTCCCGCACAAGCTGGCGGTCGACGCGGCTGAGAACCTCTACATCATCGACCGGGAAGGGCACCGCCTGGAGGTGTTCGACAAGAACCTGACCTACCTGCGCGAAATTCGGAACGACTGGAATCCGTGGGATGTGAACATCTCGCGCAA
>JBPYEE010000388.1:0-8775 GCA_051985095.1 Vicinamibacterales bacterium
CGCTGAAAGGGTCGGCGGCGCGCATCGAGGCGGCGCGGCTCGTGGTGGGCGCGGTGGCGGCGACGCCCAGACGGCTGCCGCAGGTGGAGCAGGCGATCATCGGCAAACCGCGCGACGAGCAGACGGCAGACATGGCCGGCCGCCTGGCGATTGAAGGGGCGACGGCGCTGCGCTACAACGGCTACAAGCTGCCGCTCATGCGCAATCTGGTCAAACGGGCCATTCGTGCCAACGTCGTCGCCACGACGACGTAAGGACGCGATTCTAAACGGGCCGTCACCGGGCGGTCGGCGATCCCTGCTGGGCTGATTTCCAGGCGCGCCAGTCGGCCGTGACCGCGTCGACCATGTCCGACGCGGCACGCTCGAGCCAGCGGGGACGGCGACTTCGCAGGTCGCGGCGAATCGCAGGACAGCCACGCGGGGTGGCGAGGTGCATGTTGGCGGCTTCCCACCCCATCGCCCTGAGCAACTTCCGCTCGTTGCGTTTCTCCGGGAGATCCTCGATTTCAATCCGCGAACAGTCGGGCGCAAGCCGTCGCACGATCCAGGCGCCGGAGATCGCCCAGAAGGGATCGTGTGCGCGCACGGCGTGGTCGATCAGCTGCCCCGCGGCGCCCGGCGTCCTCGTGACATAGGCCTTCGCCTCTCGCGCAATCAGCCCCCCCTTGCAGGTGGCGAGCGCCACGAAGCGCGGACGACCGAGACTGCCGACGCCGGCGGTGCGGCGCCGCACGGTGTACGCAACTCCCGGATCCGGCATGACCACTTCCATTGCGCGGAGCGCGTCGGCGGGAACCCGGTTGCCTGCCACCGGCAGCGCCTGCATCGCTGTCCAGAACGTCTGCGGATCGCGCTGGTCGCTCATCGCGACGGCGCGCAGCCACCGCCGCCGTTCCGCGATGACGATGGGCCGTCCCCCGCGCGTGAGGGACGTCGCGTAGCCATCGACGAGGGCGTCGCAAATATCGCGGAGGGGCAGTCGCAGATGGCACGCGCGAACCGCGAGACGGGCGCTGGTCGCCAGGCGCACCAGATCGTTCGTGTACGCCATGACGCCTGCCTCGTCGACATCGTTCACGCCCCAGACGAGGCGGCCTTCGACATCGCGCCAGGTGCCGAAGTTCTCGACGTGGAGATCACCGACGCTCAGAATCCGAGGGGCATCCGCGAGCGAAGCGCAGACCTCCGGCCACTGCTCGATCCAACGATAAAAGGTCCCGCGGAGAAAGACGAACGGGCTCTCGCTCATCCGTTCATGTTTCCGGATCAGGTCCATCCGAACGATCTCGGTCTGGGTCGTCAGCCAGTTCTCGAACCGGTCGGTTGCTGCCTTGATAGTGTCCATGGCCGGGATATGGTACGGTTTCGGACGCTCGTTTCGATTTCCTGAGGAGGCACAGACGATACGGATGGAGGTGCGCGGCAGAGCCGCGCCGGCGGCAGCCTGTGGAGGGCGGGTTTCGGACCGCCTTTACGGCCGCAACAACACGGCGAGCACGACGATGCCGATGCCAGCCGCGAGGAGCACGCCGCCGGTTGCGAACCGGAGCCACTTCTGAAACGGCACGCCGGCGGCCGCCAGCAGCGCGAGCAGCGCGCCGTTGGTGGGTGACAGGCATTCCCCAATCAACCCGCCCCCGATCGTGTAGGCGAGGACCGCGACCAGCCGCGGAAGCTGCAACAGGTCCGCCAGCGGCACCATGACCGGCATCGTCAGCACGGCGTGACCGCTGACGCTCGGCACCAGCACGTGGATCATCGTGTGAATCGGGACCATCAGGAACGCGGCCGAGAGCGGCGGCAGGCGGCCGAGCGCTGACGCACAGCTATTGAGAATGGTGTCGACGACGCGGCCATCCTCCAGCACGAGGGAAATCGCGCGCGCCACGCCGACCAGCGTGGCGGCCGGCAGCAGAGCCTGCATCCCTTCGATGTACACATTCAGCGTTTCGATGATGTTCCAGCCGCCGACGAGGCCCGCGGCGACGCCCCCAATGAGGAAGGCGGCTCCAAGCTCGTTGAAGCCCCAGTCCGCCTTCATGACACCGTAGATGTACGCCGCCATCGGCGCTAGCGCCACCGCGAGCACGGCGAAGGGCCGCCTGGACGTGGGCGCTGTTCGGACCGCGTCGCGGTGATCCTCGGTTGGCCGTGCGCGTCGCGCCGCCGTGGCCCGGCGCAGCGTCCACGCGATCCAGAGCGCCACTGCCGCGACGAAGGCCGCGAGGCGGAGACCGCCGGCAGCGAGCGGCGGCAGCTGCGCGAGCTTCAGAGCGATGCCCGCCTGAAACGGGTTCGTCGGACCAAACGCGGATCCGACCATCGCCGCGCCAGCGCTCATCGCCACAACCGTCATCGCGTCGACACCGATCGCGCGTCCCAGGACGAGCAGCGCGGGCACAAGGGGAATAATCTCCTCCTGCATGTTCTCGAGCGCGCCCATCGTCGCAAAGAACACGGCGACGATCGGAATCGTCAGGAGACCACGCGAGCCAAGCGCTCGCACCAGTCCGCCGACGACTGACTCGAGCGCGCCGAGGCGATCGACCACAATCCAGGCGCCGCCGACAAAGAGGATGACGGCGATGACATCGGCCGCCGCGACAAAGCCGCGCACGACGCCGACGGCGGCGCCGAAGGGCGTGACCGGTGCGGACGGGACGCGATGGTAGGTGCCCGCCACGACGATCCGCCGTCCGGTGGCCGGGTCGTCTTTTCGGTCGAACTGGCCCGCGGGCAGCAGCCAGGTCAGCGCAGCGGCGACCATCACGCCGCCGAGCAGCAGGAGGAGCGGAGCGGGAAGCCGCATCGGTCAGTACTGGACCGGCGGCAGCACGGTTTCGATCGCGGTCCGATGCGGCTCTTCCCACGGCGGCAGCTTCAGGCCGCGGCCGAGGGAGGCGAGATCTTCATCAACCGTGAAGCCCGGCTGCAGCGTGGCGATCTCGAACAGCACGCCGCCCGGCTCGCGGAAGTAGATCGACTTGAAGTAGCAGCGATCGCGGACCTCGGTGACCCGGCAGCCGGCGGCGAGCAGCGCTTCACGAAACTGCAGCTGTTCAGCGTCGGTTGCGACCGCCATCGCGACGTGGTGCACGGTTCCGAGCCCGTTGATGGCGAGATCGATCGCTGGATCGTCCACGACATCGATCGTCCTGCCCGATCCGCCGCCGTTCACCACGAGCCGTGTGCAGTGCGCCCCCTCATCGCTCACCGCATACCCGAGATGTGCCGTCATGAACGCAATCGTGGGACGCCGGTCACGAACCGTCATCGTCACGCTGTGGAGGCCGCGGATTGCCGTCGTCGCGTCGAGCGGGTCGGCAATCCACGGACGCCGTTCGTCCTCGGCGGTGCCGACGAGCGCGAACCGCAGGCCCGACCGATCGCTGAACGAGATCGCGGCGTCGTCAAACCGGTGGTCGAGGTCGGTCACCGCAATCCCGCGCACCGAGAGCCGCGCGCGCCACACGTCGAGGGCGCGGTGCGGGACGGAGAATGCCGTCGCGGTGACCTGCCCTGCGCCCGTCGTCCCGACGCGAACGCCGCGATCCTTGTACGGGAAGGTCGTCCAGATGGTGCCAGGCGTGCCCTGCTCGTCGCCGTAGTAGAAGTGATAGACGGAGTGATTGTCGAAGTTGACGGTCTTCTTCACGAGGCGCAGCGCGAGCACGCCGAGGCAGAAATCGAGATCGTCTTGCGCGTCATCGACCGTCGCCGTCACGTGATGCAGGGAGAGGATGCCCATCGGAACCGTCGGCGCGGTCAGTCCCGGCGGACGGTGACGACCCAGCCGACCGCAAAGGCGCCGCACAACAGCAGCGCGGCGACGAGGAATGGCGCGCCGACGACGTTCAGCTGCCGGAACGGCCCGACCGATGCCGCGAACAGCCCGGTGAACAGGACCGGCGCGATCATGTTGGCGATCCCGTTCATGCTGCCGATCGCACCCTGCAGGCGCCCCTGCTCGGTGGCGGGCACCCGACCCGTCATCAGGCTCTGCAAAGACGGGCTCGACAAGCCGTAGAGCGCCGTCAGCGGGAGGCCGCACATGAAGAGGACGCCCGTCGGGGCGAACCCGTAGACCGTCATCCCGGCGGCCCCGCTCAGGAAGCCGATCGCCAGCGCTCGGCGTTCGCCCAGCCACGCCACCAGACGTCCGACGAGTCCCGCCTGCACGATCAGCAGCCCGACGCCCACGGCGCCAATCACCAGCCCGATGGTCCGCTCCGTCCAGTGATACCGGTACTGTGAGTACAGCACAAGGGTCGTCGGCGCGGAGTCGTGCGCGAGCATCGACAGGAAGCTGGCAGACGCCAGCGCGAGCAGTTGGGGACGGGATCGCAGCATCTGAAACGACCCGAGAACGTTCGCGCGCTTCCACACGAACGGCGAGCGCCGATCCGGCGGCAACGACTCGGGGAGGATCAGAAAGCCGTACGCGGCGTTTGCAAGGCTCAGCGCCGCTGCGCCCCAGAACGGCGCGCGCAGGCTGATCCCGCCGAGCAGTCCGCCGACGGCGGGCCCGACGATGAGACCGACGGCCAGGGCGGCGCCGAGCATGCCGAACTTCGCCGCGCGCCGCTCGGGCGGCGTGACGTCGGCGATGTACGCGGTGGCGGTTGGAAAACTCGACGACGTGATGCCGGAGATGACCCGGCCGACGAAGAGCACCCGCAGCGAGGGGGCCATCGCCATCAGCACGTAGTCGAGTCCGAGCCCGAGATTGGAGAGCAGGATGACGTTCCGGCGGCCGAATCGGTCGGAGAGCGATCCGAGGAGCGGCGAGAAGATGAACTGCATGGCCGCCCAGGTCGTCGCAAACAACCCGTAGATGGTGGCGCCGCTCGACGGATCCCCGCCGCGAAACGACATCACGAGCGACGGCAGCACCGGGACGATCACGCCCAGCGCGAGCATATCGAGCAACACGGTCACGAAGATGAAGGCGAACGCGGCGCGCTCGTGCGCGCGGCGTTCGGGGTGCGTCACGTGGACGGGTTCCGCCGTGATGGTTGCGATCACGAACTCGCCGGCGCCGCAAACAACCGCTCGGTCTCCTTGGAGAACAGCACCCACAGTCCGTAGACACCGACCACCGTGCCGAGGGGAACGAAGGTCATCCCGAGAATCGAGATGACGATGCCGGCGATGCGGGCCCACGGGCGCCGCTGGAGCAATCCGATGCCAATCGCGAGGCCGGGCACCGACAGCGTCAACAGAAAGGCGACGAGCGCACCGCCGGCAAGGCCGATGATCGGCAGCGCGATCTGCGCGTCCTGGTCGCCCGTCGCGCTGACAATGCCCATGGCGCCGCCGAACACCAGCATCAGCACGAACGCCGCGATGATTCCGAATCCGCTCAGTGCGATCTGCAGCGCACCGAGAACTTTGAGGTGTGTCTCCATGTCAGCTCTCGCGCCGTATCGCGCGATTCTACACGGGGTCTGACACGCCGCGCGACGGGATCACGGGCGTTCGAGCGTCAGGCGGCGCGACAGCGTTTCGCTGCCGGACCGGATCGAATTCGGGGCCGGCCCGAAAATTAGTTTGCCGTTCTGGAACGAAAAGAAGCGCTTTTGCTCGGTGCCAACGTAGTCGGGGCGCCACGCCGCCTCCACTTTCAGTGTGACGCTGCCGGCCGCGTCGTCGATGGTACATGGCCCCTCGTAGGCGATGTACGTGCTCAGCAGCGCAGCCCGCATCTGCTCCCCGACCGGCCGCGCGCCGGCGGCTATCGGCGGCACGTCGCTCGACATGATCTGGAGGTAGCAGAACCCGCCCTCGACGACAATCGACCCGACCGGATGTTGCCCCCAGGGATAGCGCGCGACCGACCCATCCGGGCGCAGATCCTCGGCAGCGACGAGCCGCCAGCGCCCCTGGATCGTTTCCGCGCGCACAGGAACGATGGCCACCGCAATCACGACGAGCGCAAGAGAAAGTCGCATGGCGTCAGCCCTTCAACGATACGCGGGAACCTGCCCCATCAGCGCGCGCGCAGCGGTTCGTTTTCGAACGCACCGACGTCCTGGAAGTATTTGAGCGCGACAGCCGCGAGCGCCGGGTTCGTGTAGATCTCCGCCACCGGATGGTCGATCGCCTGCACGATTGCAGCGGCGACCTGCTCCGCGGTCTGGGACGGGGTGCCGGCCGGCAGCGGCGGACTCCCGCCGATCGCGTTGCGCTGGAACTCCGTGGTGACCAGACCCGGCATGACCAGGGTCACATGGACGTCGGGGCACGCCGCGTGCAAATCGACGCGGGCATTCGCCGTCAGCGCATTCAACGCATGTTTCGCGGCGTTATAGGCGGAGCGATAGGTCGCGAACGGCACGCGGCTGAGCATTGACGACATATTGATGATCTGCCCGCGTCTGCGTTCGAGAAAATGCGGCGCGATCGCCTGCATGCCGTACAGCGCCGACTTCGCGTTCACGGTCATCATCAGGTCGAATTCCTCATCCGTCAACTGCAGAACAGGCTTGGTGATGCCGCGTCCGGCGTTGTTCACCCACACGTCGACCGAGCCGAACCGTTCAATTGCGCGATCGCGCAGGCGCTCGACGTCGGCACGCCTGGTGACATCAGCCGGGACCACGAGCGCCTCGGCCCCGGTCCGCCGCGCGACGTCCGCCAGTTCCGCTTCGCGGCGTGCCGCCAGCACCAGGCGGTCGCCCCGGTGACCGAGCTGAATGGCCAGCGCCGCGCCGATCCCTCCGCTGGCGCCGGTAATCACGACGGTCCTCTGCATAGGTCCGAGTCCTCCGTCGAGCCCTCTAGCGGCGGGCCCGCGCCGTCATCTTCATACCGTGCTTCGTCCGGAGCGTCACGACCGGCAGCGGCGCCACGGGGTGACCGGGCACGAGCTGCAGCCGCCAGCGCTGGGCGATCGTCGCCACCACGAGAACGAGTTCCATCCACGCGAAGGATTCGCCAATGCACTGACGCGGCCCGCCGCCGAATGGGAAGTACGCGAATTTCGGCAGCGCCATCTTGAACTCCGGCGTCCACCGCTCCGGCCGGAAGCAGTCTGGTTGATCGTAAAACCGGGCGTCCCGATGCACGACCCACTGGCTCATCAGGAAAATCGATCGCGCCGGCGCGACATAGTCGCCAATCGTGTAGGGATGGATCGCGCGGCGGCCAACCACCCACGCGGGCGGATAGAGCCGCATCGCTTCGGTCACGACACGCTCGACGAGGGGGAGTGCCGGCAGGTCGCCGATCGTCGGCAGTCGTCCGCCGAGCACCCGGTCGACTTCGGCGAACAGCCTGGCCTCGGTCTCCGGGGACTGGCTCAGCAGGTACCAGGTCCAGGTCAGGGCGTTGGCGGTCGTCTCGTGACCGGCCAGGAAAATCGTCATCGCCTCGTCGCGCACCTGTTTGTCCGTCATGCGGCTGCCGTCGTCTTCGTCCTGGGCCAGGATCAGCATCGACAGCAGATCGCCCCTGTCGCGGGCCGTCGTGCGACGCTCCTCGATCATCCCGTAGATGAGGGCGTCGAGTCGGCGGCGGGCCACCTTCGCACGATGCATCGGACCGATCGGCAGATGTTCAATCGCCCCGGCAAAGGGCGTCATCGTGATCCAGAACGACTCCATCACGTCGTTCATCGCCCGGCCCACTTCGCCCGCGCGTGACTGCACGTCGACGTCGAACAGCGTTTTCCCGGCGATCGACAGCGTCAACCGCATCATTTCGTGCGACAGGTCCAGGGTCGCGCCGTCCCGCCAGTCGCGACGCATCTGATCGGCATACGCGACCATGGCCTGTCCATAGGCGGCGATCCGGTCCCGGTGAAATGCCGGCTGCATCAGGCGTCGCTGGTGCAGGTGAAAGTCGCCTTCGCTCGTCAGGAGTCCGTTGCCGAGCAGCCGTTTCGTCCGTTCGAGGCCCCGGCTCTTCGTGAAGTTCCGGTTGTGCGTGACCAGGATGTCTTTGATCCACTGCGGATTGTTGACGAAGTACAGGCGCTCGCCGGCCATGGTGTAGGACGCCAGATCGCCGTACGTGCGCGCGAGGTTGGTGAGAAACGACAGCGGATCGCGCGTGAAACTGTAGGTCAGCGAGCCGAAGCGCGAGATCTTCGGCCCCGGCGGCACGGATTCGGTCGACGCGGCAGTTCGCGGCACGCGCTTACCGTGCCACGGACCGGCCGTCCGGGCCTTTCGACATGGTCAGCGCCTGGCGCTGGCGCGCGAATCGCAGATCCCACACCCGATCCTGGACGACACTGAGCGCCGCGATGTGGCCCGCCGCGTCGCGGCGGAAGATGACCGTGCCCAGTTGCGGCGCCTCGAAGGCATCGGCGTAGAGCGGCGTCAGCTTGAAGACCGCATCGGGACGCCGTCTGATCCGGAGCGCGTTCCCTTCGACGACCACCGTCAGCGTCACCTCCGCCTCGTCGCTCGAGTAGATCCCGGCAAGCGGCTGCAACTCGGCCGCGGTCGGTGCCGCCTTGGGAGTGCGCTCGAAGACCTGGCTGACCCCATACCGATCAGTCACCGTCACGCGGCCGCCGTCGAGCGACCACTTCGATCCTCGCGGCGCGCTGGCCAGCACGAGGCCGTTGTCGACGTTCCGATACAAGTCCGTCGTTGCCGGCAGCGGCGCGGCCTCCGCCGGTCCCGTCTGCTCATGTTTCGGCAGCAGCGCGTCGGCGACGTCATGCGCGTACTGGGTCGCACGCGCGCTGGTGGCGTTGCACAGCACGGCCACCGAGATACGCTGGTCCGGCAGTCGCAGCAGATGAGCGCTGTAGCCGGCCGTC
>JBPYEE010000389.1:0-5118 GCA_051985095.1 Vicinamibacterales bacterium
GCCAGATCCAGCGCGCCTCATCGACGATCAACGACCGCCTCGGGCGCGGCGGTCAGGCTGGTGAACACTCGAGTGATGAATCCGATTCCGCCGCCCTTACCGCGCTCCAACGCGAACTCGTCGGAGCGGTGGGTGAGGGCCGCGGCGGTGGCGGCGGGCGCGGCGGCGCGCCCTCGCTGCTGTCCGAGCTGTTGTCTCTGTACCAATTCATCGGCGCGAGCGAGGACAAGCCGTCGGCGGGCGCGGTTGCACGCTGGACCCAGCTCAAACAGTCCCTTGACGAGAAGATGGCGCGCGTCAACGCGCTCGCAGCGCGCTGACTCGCATCGAAATCGTCGTTCGGCAAAGAGGTCGAAACCAATGCCTCGCGGGTCCCGACGAATTCGCCGTCAACGTGAAAACAACGGGCCCCAGTGGCCCGAATTGATCGGAGGCAGCGATGCGACGCGGCTTATCGGTGAGTCTCCTCATGGTGTCAGCGCTGACGGCATGGGCGCTGGCGTCGGGAAGGCCGGCCTCGCAATCGACCGCACCTGCGTCTCAAACGGCGGGCGCGGCCTCTGGCGGCCGCATCGGCGATCCGTTCGCGGCGGGTTGGATGCTCGCCGACACGAACGGCGACGGAGTCGTCGACGCGGTGACCGGGAAAATCGTCGTTCCCGACAATCCGACCGCGGCGGAGAACGCCGCAGCGGCGAATTTTGCCGCACGGGTGGCGTACGGCTCGACCGGGCTGACGCCCCCGCTCGTCGTCACGGCTTCGCAGGCCCCGAGTCAGGGACCGATCATCTGGATTGGCAACGCGGCGCCGGCTGCAGCTGTCGGCGATCTTCGCGCAGCGGCTGGACAGCTGGCCGCCGGTGAGGGGGGTGTCTTCTCCATGCGGGGCAACATCGTCGTCATGGGTGGCGACGATGCCGGGTTGACGGCAGCGGCGAATGCATACGCAGCCCGAGCGCCGTATCAATGGAGTGTGCCTGGAGACGTCTTGGGTGAGATTGCCTCGGCTGTCGACAACGCAGCCCGCGGCAGCGGCGCACAACTGGTCGGCGTCACCTATCGCCGCGACGAGCCGGGAATCCATCGCGCCCTCGTGCAGGCGAGCTTCCCGGTCACGTCGGCCAACCTGACAGCGGCGTTTGGAGCGTCGCACCTCGCTGCGGTCCGCGAGCTGGCTGTGGTTGGTGGCGCGGCGCCGGTAACAGCGGCGAATCCCGCTCCGAGGGCGACCGCTGACGCACCCAGCGAGGGCGGCGGCACGCCCGGAGAAGAAGGAGCCGCGGGTGGCGGCGGCGGGGGCCCCTCGAACGATCTCGATCTCGCGACGCTGTATACCGAGCACGGTCTGTTCACCGGCAGCGCGAGGATGCCAATTCCGTCGGCGTCGAACGCGCATCTGTACGTGCCCGCGGGCGGAGACGGCGTCGCGATGGCGAACCTCGCGGCGCGAATGGGACTCGAGACGACCGGTATAACGCTCCCGATTGCCTCGACCGATTCGGCCGATGCGGTGCAAGTGCGAACGCAGGCGGTGGTCGCGGGCCGCGGCCCGCTGGCGCAGGCGGCCGAGCAGAAGTTGACCTCCGCCGACACCGGCGCGAAGCAGACAGAAGCACCGCTCACCCCGGGCGAAGGCGAACTGCGCATCGTCGACAACAGCTTCGGCAGGAACGGCGCCGTGCTCGTGCGGGGCGACGAGAAGGGCAGCACCGCCGCGCTCAATCTTCTGTCTGGCCATTTTCCGAATCTATGGGAGAGCGGAAAGCAATACCTCTCGATCGAGGAGGTTCGCTACGACCTGCACCGGTTCTTTTCGCAGCGATCGACCGCGGGTCAGGCATCCGCAGGATTGTTCACGCTTGGCGATTGGATAAGACAGCTCAAGGAGACGGGGACCCGGGTCAGCAACGTAAAAGCGGAGCTGTACGTCGACCTCGCCGACCCCGGATTGACCAACTTCGTCCAGCAACAGATCCAGCAGGGACTCGGCGTGGCCGCTGCCGACGTAAAGACCGCGAGCCTTCATGCCGGCACGCAGTGCTGCGATCAAACGCCTGCGCTTCATTTCCACGGTCCCGATTATCCGTTCCACCAGGCCACGCCGACCTTCGCCGAAGACCTCGTGATCCCTTGGGAGGGCACACGGCTGCTGAAAGCGATCGAGGCAGCCGTGCCGAAGCTGACGCAGGGCGCCGCCGTCAACGTCCTCGCGCGCGTGAGCGAGAGTCCGGAACAGCGCCGGAAACTGCAGTCGCAGATTGAGTCCGAGCTCGTGAAGGCGGGCGCTGATCGGAATCAGCTTCACGTCGAGGTGCTGTCGGCTTGGAAGCAGGGGCTGAGCTGGCTGATGGACGAGATCGCGCCGGCGCTCGCCGGCAAGCCGGTAACGAGCGTGCAGATCGATTTCGTGAAGAACGTCGACGCAACCGGAATCCGAGCAATGTATTCGCCCGCGCGATGGGCGCAGGAGCTCTATCCGGCTGATGAACTGCTGGCGAACAAATTGAACCTGCCGATCGAGAAGGTCACGCTCAACCAGGTGGAGCCCACCAAGGGCGGTCCAACCTACCGCGTGCGCGCCATGGACGCCAGCGGCACCGCGATTCTGAACCGCGCCTTCACGGTGACGACTGCGATGCGGCCGTACAACGGCGTGTTCCCGCAGTACGAGCAGGTGGAGGTCGACACCGGCTGGGTGCGGATGCAGGTGGGTACACAAACGGTGCTCAATCAGCGCATCGCGACCGACCTCGAAGAGTTCTGGGAGCACTACCAGAGTGTGACGCTGCCGAAGATCTACCACTACGTCATGCAGCAGGCCAAAGGCGACCTGAAGCGTGAGTTCGTCCCGCCGTTCGACACGCTGAAGATCGATCTACACGCCAGCGAACCGGAGTATTCGCTCGGCCTCGATCAGGAGCGGATCTCTCCGCTCGAGGATTTCCAGGAAGACACGTTCTATTCCACAGAGAATTTCATCGAGATGTGGGGGCGCCTCGAGACCGGTCAGCAGCTCACCTATGTGGGTCGGATCATCCCGGTGGTCCATCAGCCTGCGGCAGATGAGGGTAAGGACGCGCACGCGCGGATCGAGTTCTACGCGAAGCCGGCGCCGAATCCGCTCGTCCGCCTCAGCTGGACGGATGCGCAAGGGCGACAGCAGACGCGCGAGCGCGACATCCCTGTCCTGAATGGGCGCATGATGCCACGCCTGATTCAGGCTCGCGTGAACGCCGGTGTCGACGGCGTGAAAAGTCTCACGTGGACTCTGCCCGCAGACTTCATGAAGGAAGACTACAACGAGTGGATCAAGGTCGACGATCGGCAGCAGGTGGAACGATCAATCTTCTCAGTCGAACGGGCCGAGGGCGAGTTGCGATGGCTTGAGCAGATGCACCAGGCGGGCCTGTACCGGGACGACCTCGCGTATCCGCACCTCGAGACCATGGCGATCGATTTCGATTTACCCCGCGCGGTCGATGCGGCAATCGACTCACCGTCCGAGCGCGTTTACGCAAGCTGGCGCGTGCCGGCGCCCGCGACGCCGCGTCCCATGATCACCGACTACAAGGGACAGGTGACGACGACGCCGATTGGGCAGTGGGAGCATGCGATCAGCCCGGCCGAGAGCGCCGGCATCCTCGCGCGCTTCGCGACCTATCCTGGCGTAACTGCGTACTGGATGGGACGCAGCTATCTCGGCGAGAACATCTGGGCTGCGGACGTGATGGAGCCGTCACCATCCGCCCTGCGCTCCTTCGCGAAAGAAACGACCCTCAAAGCGGCGATCGTCTATTCGGCGCGCCAGCACGCCAACGAGGTGTCGAGCACGAGTCACACCAGCAGGCTCGTCGAACAGCTGCTCACCGACCCGAAGATGCACGACATGCTGAAGCAGGTCAATGTCGTCCTCCATCCGATCACCAATCCGGACGGCGCCCAGCTATCCGTGGACCTCGCGTCGCTCACGCCCGACAACATGCTGCATCCGGGCTATCACGGCTCACTCGGTGCCGATGTTGCCGACAGCGCGACGGCGCTCGATCCGATCTACCCCGAGTCGCGCACGCGGAAACAACTGATCGACGCGTGGCGGCCGGACTCGTATCTCAATCCCCACGGCTATCCTTCGCACGAGTGGATTCAGCCGTTCTCGGAGTACGAGGCTTGGGTGCAGACGAGGGTACCGGGCGGCGGAGGCCGCGCGTATTGGATTCCGCGCGGGTGGTACAGCAGCATGAATTACCTGCGCGACGATCGCCACCCGTACAGCAAGGCCGTTGCGTACGCGATCCGCAGCCTCGTCGTGCAGGGGGTGCGAAGTGCCCCGGGCATGTTGGAACTCGAGAACCGGATGAATGCGCGCTACGCCCGCTTCGGCAAGTTCGCGCCCGACTATATGGTGCAGCCGCTTACCGACGGCATCCGCATTTACTCGGCGTTGAAGGGCAACGACGGGACCGGTCGAGGTGGCGGGGGCGGCGAAGGCCAGAATCTGACCTCTCCGGACATCACGTGGGACAGCGGCGGCACGGAGGCTCCGGACGAAACAGCGCACGGCGATTACATGGCGCTCGTTGCCGGGGCAGGCCTGGGCTTCGACAAGGCGCACCTGCAGTACCTCGCGCAGGGCAGGCTCCGTATTACGAAAACCGCGCGCACGGTCGCCGGCGGTGTGCAATGGCAGATGTCTCGCGCCCGGCCGATCCTGCCGCCCGGCATGGACGGCCGAGGCCGCACATAGGACGCTTCCGGCGGACGCGCGTGTCGACCGACATGCTCGGTTGAATCGTACCGGGTTTGTCGGAGGCTCAAGGAGTTATGGGTCCATGCGACGAACGCGTCCGCGTGGGATTTTTTTGATGGTCAATCGCGATTCTCAGTCGCCCTGCCCACGACCCGCCGTCAAATCTCTGCCGCCACGGGCGGCCGTTCCGGCCCGTGCCGTTGATGATCATCGTATTTCCAGGCGATGAGGTGCCGATGCCATGAGCCGCATGGGGCTCATGATGGTTCCGATCAGAGCGTGCGGCGCCCCGGGCCCTTCGCCGTGGCGGCCAGCCGAATGCGCGTCGTCGTTGAAGCGCATGCGGCGCAGCCCGCGCTGCTCGCGGAGGA
>JBPYEE010000390.1:0-12346 GCA_051985095.1 Vicinamibacterales bacterium
TGCGCGATCCCGATACGACACATCGGGTACCTAAATGCGCGGAACGATTCCAACGAGAAGGTCGCCTTATACCGTTCGCTTGGCGAAAAGAAGATCGCTGAATTCCCTGAATACGTTCTGGGGTACGTGGAACTCGGCAAGGTGTATTTGCACGCGAGGGAACTCGCCGGGGCGGCGCGTATGTTCCTGCACGCCATTCGCCTCGCTCCTCGATGCGTTGAGGCGCACTACTTTCTGGCATTGACGCTGCTGCGTCAGGGACGGTACGCCGAGTGCACTCAGCTCCTGCGTTCGGCCCGCAATCGCTTTCCCGGCAACTCAGACATCAGGCAGGTGGCTGATCTCCTACGACGACAGGCTCACACAATTCCGGCAGACGTGTCCTCCGTCCCGATCGGCTCACGTCCAGTTTAGCCACTCTTTCAGGCTAACGAATTCTCCTCCCAGTTCTCGTGACAGACCTAGACATATCCGAAGACCATTCACTGTACAGGTTGGCCATGAGTGGATAAGTGCGATGCCAGGAACGAAACCGGTACGCCACCGCTCGGTATACGTCTGCATGTCCATTCGCTCCCAGTCCCGCGGCGTCCAATCCCAGCCAATATCATGGTATCCGAGTTTCTCCAGTACATCGGTCATCAGCGCACTGCGATGGCCGTAAGGAGAGCGGAAGTAGGGCCGCACAGGCTGGGCGGTAAGAGCGGTGAGTATCTCCTCGGTTTTCTTGATTTCCCATGTCAGTTTTGCGCGCGTGAGGCTGTGGATGTCGTTGTGGTTATAGGTGTGGCTTCCAATGGTGTGCTCGCGTGAGATATCGCGCACCAACATAGGGTACGCCTCCGCCCAACGTCCTTGCACGAAGAACGTGGCTGGCGCGTTGTACTCATGGAGGACGCTGAGAATCGTCGCAACATCCTGTTGCACATCGTCACTGTGCCAGGGATGGTCGGGGAACTCTGTATCAATCGTCAATGCTATTCGCATCTGTCCGTCGTCAGCAGTCTGTTACCGCCGGTGGTGGCAATCGTCGCCGACTAGTTACCAGGAGAGCGACGCGTCGGACTCCGGTTCGAGATCCGTCGCGAGGTGATGAGGGCGCGTAACCACCGATGTGGCAACGCTGCACGACGCCTTCCGGCGTCGGCACCTGGCTGAAACGTTCGATCCATCGCTTGTCTGCGCCGCCGTACAACTCGCTGCGCTTCGTTTCTGTACTGCAGCTTCGCGCTCAAGGTCCAGACACACGACCAAAAGGCCACCAAGAGCACGCTCGCCCGATATCGCGACGGTATTCTTTTGTTGTTCCATACGTTCCAGACACGCCCGCGCAACTCGCGCCATTCATCCCGGAAGACGTCTGCCACGCCGTACGCGTCGCCTCTCTCGAGTGACTTGAGGATGCAATCGCCTCTGGCAGAGCGCTGCTTCTTGCGTCTCAGCTCGGCGATGCTCCTCACTGTTCCGTGACGGACGACGGCGTCGCGACAGAAGGTCACCGTGACTCCCGCAGCGATCACGCGGCCTGCCCACTCCCGGTTGTCCGACGCCGCTTCGGGAGCGAACCCGCAGAAGTAGCCGCACTGTGCGAACACCTCCTTCCGGACGATCAATGCCCCCGCCACGAATGCGTCCGCGTAGGTATGCCAATCTTCCTGTTTGTAGTGAGTCGCGGCATCGAACCATTCGACAGATCGTCCAACGTAACCCATCTTCCCTGGAGCAAACTGTGGAACGATTCGGCAGACCAATACCTGACACTCCGGCTGATCCTTCATCGTCCGCATCGCTCGTTCAAGGCAGTGGGCCGCAGGTGTGATGTCCGAGTCGAAAAGCGCCACCACCTCCGCGTTCGCGCAACTGATCCCCTTGTTTCGTGCAGCCGCCGGTCCAGACCTGACCTCTGTCACAACACGGACCGCCGGAAAATCGGCCTCCAGGTAACGCAACGGTGCATCGGGATCGGTGTTGACGACAACGGCATTCAGGAATGACTGCGGATAGGTCTGATACTCCAGCGCTCGAAGCCAGCGGCAGAGCCGGCGCGTGTCTCCGCGGTGGGGGAGGACCACCGTGACGTGTGCGGTGTCGGCGCGCCTGACCTCTCCGTTCTCGACAACGTGCGTCGCATCGGTGGTTCGCCCGAGCATGGCGTTCGAATCACCAGCGAGTGCGAAGGCGCGCAAGCCCTCGGGGCCCCGCCGGCGCTCGTCCTCCGAGCGATATTTTCCAAGTGAGTGGTTCTGGTGCACGAGCATGAGTTGCTGCGTGACGTCGATGACCGGGTAGCCTCTCCGCCTCGTCCGCATCACCAGGTAATTGTCCCAATAGTCACTACCAAGCGCGAACGGGGGGACTTCTCGCAGAAGACCCCGGCTGAAGACGAAGAGGTCGATACCGTAAGGCGTAAAGAGCTCACCCTCCAGGGCGACCAGGTTTCGCAATTTCTCATCCCATCCGGATCGAAAGTCAATGGCAGGAAGACACTCGACGTTCCAGCGGCGAGCAACAATCAAATACGCGTCGAATTGCGCGCGAACGGCGGCAATACTAGCCGCCAAGCCAGGCAGGAGTACGATGTCAGAATTCACGAAGCCGAGCACACTCTCGGTTGATTCGTCATGCATGCGCTCGAAGATCCAGTTCAACAACGGCCTGCCGAACTCGTCTCGCTTCACTATTGGGATGGATCGAAAGCCGAAACGTTTCGCGTGGTCACCTACTCCAGGCGCATTGCCGAAAACAGACACAGAACAGTCCGGAATGCCCTTCCAGCTGCCCCATGCGTTGAACTGACGTTGCCCGATAGCGTCAGCACACGTGAACAATCCGAGGTTACGTGCAGTCACCCGATCGAGCGTCACGATGTCGACTCCATTGCGACGAAAGACTCTGCCTCAGACTGGATCGAAATCCGTCGTTGGGAAGTTTAACGCCGCAACCTCACCGGCCCCTCCCGACCCTCGGGACGACGCAGATCACGCCCGGCTACCCAACAACGCGAGCGGATCGACAACCATTCCGGCCGACCGTGCAGCATTAGGGCACTCTTTCTATACGGAAGGTGCCCCATAGCGAGAAACGCATATCGACAACTGGCAAAACTTTTGCGGCTTCGTCCCGATCTGGATCCTTGACCCGGCGGGGGCTTCGGCTAAGAATACGGGCGGTCTGGAGGAGGTCCGTATGCGGCGACTCTGCAGCGCGGGGGTGATCCTGGAAGTGATTGCGGAGGGCATTCCACTCTCGGCCGCCGACGCGAGAACGTGTGTAGAGGCCCGTCAAGCCGAGGGCGCGGGTCGGATCAGCGGCGCGGCCAAAGACGCCAAGAACGTGAACCTTCGGACCTGGCGGCTCGTCATCTCGGCTCCGACGGCGACGGCGCAACGCACGCTGAAGCGGCTTGAAAACGCGACGGCACGCGCTGCTGGCGCCGTGCTCCATCACGTCGACCTCGAGCACAACACGCACGACTATTCGGAGTTCTATCACCGCGAGTACACGAATTATAACGGCGGTTCGAGTTCGAGCGCAGCGCGCGCGTAAGACGCTCCCCCGTTCGTTCACCCTCAGAACGCGCCCGTTTCAGCAAATGACGCACGTCGTGATTACTGGTGGAGCCGGATACCTGGGTTGCGTGATTTGTGAACGGTTGCTCGACGCAGGCTATCGCGTGACGGCGATCGACAACCTGATGTACGGACAGCAGTCTCTGTTTCATCTGTGCGCGAATGCAGACTTCACGTTCGCGTTCGGTGATG
Organism: Vicinamibacterales bacterium; assembly: GCA_051985095.1. Lineage (GTDB taxonomy): Bacteria > Acidobacteriota > Vicinamibacteria > Vicinamibacterales > CAVVIG01 > Gp6-AA45. Next base: position 3,762 of record JBPYEE010000390.1, read on the forward strand.
CTCGAGACGAGTCGTTCATGCGTAAGCAGCTCGCATCGGCCGATGTGGTCGTCCCGCTGGCAGCCATTGTCGGCGCCTCCGCCTGTGATCGCAATCCTCAACTGGCAGAGTCGGTGAATCTCGGCGCCATCCGCCTTCTGGTGCGGCTATTGTCGCCAGACCAGCTGATTCTGTTTCCAACGACCAACAGCGGTTATGGCACAAAAACCGGCGAGACCTACTGCACCGAAGAGACACCGCTCGAGCCGATCTCCTTGTATGGACGCACCAAGGCGGAGGCCGAGGCGGTGGTTCTCTCCGGCGGTCGCACCATCGCGCTGCGCCTGGCGACCGTGTTCGGGATGTCATCCCGCATGCGGCTGGATCTGCTCGTCAACCACTTCGTCTATGCTGCCTTGGTCGACGGCTACTTGGTGGTCTTCGAAGAGCATTTCAAGCGTAATTACGTCCACATTCGCGACGTGGCCGACTGTTTCTGCCACGCAATTGCGAATGCGAACGCGATGATCGGGCGCGTCTATAACGTCGGCTTCGACGATGCAAACCTCTCAAAGGGTGAACTGGCTCGGACGATTCAGCGTCACGTTCCGGACCTCGTAATCCATGCCGCGCCTATCGGCACTGACCCGGACAAGCGCAACTACATTGTGTCGAATCAGCGGTTGCGCGATGCCGGATTCGTAGCTCGTCGGACTCTGGACGATGGCATCATCGAGCTCCTCAAGGGATACGCGATGATGGGCCGCCGAGCTTATCACAACGCCTGACATGATCATCTGCAGAACGCCTTTTCGAATTTCATTTTTCGGCGGCTCCACTGACTACCCCGAATGGTACCGCGTGCACGGCGGCGCAACGCTGGGGACAGCGATCAACAAGTACTGCTACATTACTTGCCGGTTCCTTCCGCCGTTCTTCGAGCATCGATTCCGTCTCGTCTATTCGCTCATCGAAAACTGTCACACGATCGCAGAAATCAGGCACCCGGCAGCGCGCGCCGTCCTGGAGCACCTTCGAATCGAGCGCGGCCTGGAGATTCACCACGATGGCGATCTTCCGGCGCGCAGCGGAATTGGCTCCAGCTCCGCGTTTACCGTGGGACTCCTGCAGGCCGGTTACGCGCTGGGAGGGCACATGGCGAGCAAGCAGCAGCTCGCCCGCGAGAGCATCTACATCGAGCAAGAAGTCCTGCGCGAAACCGTGGGCTCCCAGGATCAGGTGCTCGCCGCCTACGGCGGATTAAACCATCTGCTGTTTCCCCAGGAAGGCGAGATTCAGGTTCGCCCTGTCACGCTGCCCAGGGAACGGATCGAGCTGCTCCAATCGCACATGATGCTGTTCTATACGGGTATCAAGAGAACAGCGTCAATCGTTGCCGGCAGCTACGTGCCACATCTCAGGGATGCGGTACGAGAGCGCCTGATGACCACGATCCGTGCGATGGTTGATGAAGGGCTTGACATTCTCGGCAGGGGCCTGGAGATCGAAGGATTCGGCAAGTTGTTGCATCAGGCGTGGGACGCAAAGCGCGAGCTGGGATCGAGGGTGTCGAACCCGCACGTGGAGACGATTTACGAGCAGGCACTGCGGGCGGGAGCAATCGGCGGAAAGCTGCTCGGCGCAGGCGGCGGCGGCTTCTTGCTCCTCTTCGCCCCGCCGGCCGTCCACGGCCGCATACGAGCCCGCCTGTCCACGCTGTTGCACGTGCCGTTCAAGTTTCAGTCTGGTGGCAGTCAAATCATCTTCGTCGATCCAGAGGAAGATTACGCTGCGCAAGACAACCGCCGTGCGATTCAAAGTGTCGGCGCATTCGAAGAGGTCGCAGGCGAAAGCACTTAAGGGATGATGTGAAACCGTATCGGATCGCGTTCGGCCACATTGAAGTCGGCGAATGCGCCCGCCGGTTCGTCGACGAAGCACTGCGGCGCAGTTGGGTGTCGGAAGGCCCGAACGTCCGGGCGTTCGAAAGCCGTTTTGCACAGCGATTCGGCTATCGCCATGCTGCAGCTGTCAGCTCCGGAACCGACGCGGGCATCGTTGTGATGGCTGCTCTCCATGACCTGGGCGCCAAGCGCGGCGATGAAGTGATCACGCCGGCGCTCGCGTTCTCCGCAACAGCGAACTCCATCCTCGCCGCGGGGTTGATGCCGAGGTTCGTCGATGTCGAATTGGAAACTCTCAACATCGATCCGCATAAGATTGAAGCCGCCATTACGCCACGAACGCGTGCGATTCAGGTCGTTCACACGATGGGAAAACCGTGCCGGATGCGCGAGATCAGTCAAATCGCGCGGGCTCACAACCTGCTGATAATTGAGGATGCCTGCGAGGCCCACGGTGCGACTTTGAACGGGCAGGTCGTGGGTTCGTTCGGTGACGCTGGCATCTTTAGCTTCTACGCCGCACACCTGATTTGCAGTGGCGAGGGTGGCATGATCGTCACGGCCCGCGAGGATGTTGCCGATTTGTGCCGTTCCGTGCGAACGCACGGCCGGCGCGGAGGTGACTTATATTTTCACTTTGATCGGATCGGCTTCAACAGCAAGATGAATGACCTCGAAGCGGCGATCGGTCTCGAAGGCCTCGAACTGTTTGACTCGAATTTCCAGATTAGGCGCGGACACCTTCGTGCAATCCGCACGCAGCTACACACACTGGACGACCGGCTTCACGTCTATGACGACGGGCCAGGCGAGGTCGTGTGCCCCCATGCTGTTCCCATCGTCCTGCGCGATCCGGACGAGGATATTCGCCCCCTCTACGAGTACCTCGAAAAGAGCGGGATTCAGTGCAAGACGTTGTTCGGGGCCCTCCCGGTCCAGCATCGGGCCTTCCGGTTTCTCGGTCACAATCCGGGGGACTTCCCGGTATCCGAACGTATCGGCCGAACTGGGCTGCATTTCGGCGTGCATCAATACCTTTCTGACGATGACATCGGGTTCGCTGGGCAGACCATCAGGTCGTTCTTTGACTGGACTGGGTAGGCCTTGGGTCGGAATCACTTCTCGGAACCATCACGGCAAACTCTGCGGACGATCCGTGCCTACACTCAACGGCGCCAGTGCGCGCCGACATCCCTGGTAGGGCGGGTGCTGGCACGGTAACCCGTAGACGGTTCCTTGGTAGTATCCAGGGTTTCCCGTTTCGTGTCCGAGCAGGAATCGCCGCGACGTGGACCGGCGTTTGAGTACCGCCAAGCCCATTGCTTCAAGCGAGCGATCGACGCCGTCCGACCGATCGGTGGGACACAACGCGTCGAGTCGCTCGCTTCGAAGTAACGTCCAGCCGCGGCGGGGCGCTGTTGCGGGAGGAGCGCTCGAGCGACTGACTCGAGCCCTGACGACGCTACGGGGCGGTGCTGCTGGCCTGCCGGATGGTGACCTTCTGGACGTCCCACATGCTGGCGGAACCGATGAAGATAGTGTCCGCGGTCCGGCAATCGAGCGCGTGAATCAGATCCCCGGTGTCCTCCGAGCCATGATCTTGACCGGTCACGAACATACCCAGAACCTTCCCGTTCAGGTCCATCTTGAAAATCTTGCCCGTCGTGCCGTCTCCCGTAAAGAGATACTGCGGCGAAGTGCTGGTGACGCAGAGTGACCACGGCGCGCCGATCCCGGCGATCGTGCGTTTGTAGGTCAGATTGTCGTCATAGACCTGGATGCGCCGGTTTCCGCGATCAGCAACATAGATGTTGTTCTGCGCGTCCGAGGCGATGCCGTGCGGAGTGGCGAACTGATCCTGATCGTGCCCCCACGTCCCGACAGCCTTCAGCCAATGGCCGTCCGCGGAGATCTTCACAACCCGCGAGTTCCCGTAGCCGTCCGACACGAACATGTTGCCCTCGGAATCGAACGCGACGTCGGTCTCGCGGTCGAATGCCCCCATCCTGCCCTTCGGGTGGATGTCCCTCGTCTGGGGATTCGGGTTGGCGAAGTGGAGGTATTCGACATTTCTCTCCAAGTAGTCGATCGCCTCGGGCGTCCGGCCGAGCCACAGGATGTGCTGCCCCTCCGGGTTGTACTTGATGATCATGTTGGAACCTTCGTCGATTTGCCACACGTTGTCGCCTTTATCAACGCGGACGGCGTGCGCGAACGATTCGGCGTAGTTGTTGGGCCCCCACTCCTTGACGAACTTGTAGTTGTTGTCGAACTCCCACAACATGGCGGCCTTTCCACCCCGCGCGACGCCCTGGTTGGTGGTGCGGGTGTAGACGAACAGGTGACCTTTCGAATTGGTCGCAACGCCGACGGTCTGCCCCATAGTGTTGCCCGGAATGCTTAGGCGCAGGTATTGATCGGTGACCTGCAGCTTTGGATAGGCCTGTTCGAGCTTTTCCTGCGCCGCCTGCTGTTCCGGCGTCCCTCGAAGCCCCTGGGCCTCCATCCGGCCGGGCGAGAGCACGAGTGCGCCGAAGCCAACTGCCACGCATGTCGCAAACGCGGACAGCACGATGTGAATGTGTTTCATGTGATGAACTCCCTCCGTCGAGAAACCGAGCTGTTAATCGCCACCTCGGTTCATTCTAATCTCCGGTGTGCCATCGCGAGAGAATCATCAAGGTCTCCAGCACACGTTGTTTGAGCGTGCACCACCTGGAAACGGCGGCCGGTCCATCGACAGTCGCGGCTCGGCGGACTGCTCGACGTCTACAGGCGCGCAGCGTGATCGACCCCTCATTGCTTCGGCTCGGCGACGGCACAGAACGGCCCTTCGTCAGCCACCGAGGGCGGTTCAAGTCGGCCAGTACAAGCCAGCGCCACGAATCAGTCGCTAATCTCCTTGACCTCGACTATGGCCTGTGATATACGCCCCAGCTTAAAGACGATCTCCAATTAGGCGCACGGCGATTCTCGGCTGTCGATAGGAGGTAGTCATGCGGCGACGATTTGGCTGGGGGCTTGCCGGATTGTTGTGCGGACTCATCATTCCTAGCATCGCGGCACAACAAACCAGCTCGAGCAGCATCGCCGGGGTCGTGAAAGATCCCTCCGGCGCGGTGTTGCCGGGAGTGACGGTGGAAGTAGCGAGCCCCGCGCTTATTGAAAAAACAAAATCCACAACCACCGACGAACAAGGACTTTATCGCATCGTCGACCTGCGACCTGGTATATACACGGTCACCTTCGCCCTCTCCGGCTTCGGCACCGTCAAGCGAGAGGGCATCGATCTGCCGCCGAGTTTCACGGCTACCGTGAATGCGGATATGAAGGTAGGAAACCTTCAGGAGACTGTGGTCGTCACTGGCTCGACCCCGATGGTGGACGTTCAGGATGTCACTACCGCGGTCAGGCTTCCCACCGCTCAGCTGGATGCGATTCCGACGAGCCACAACAACTTCAACATGGCCACGCTGATGCCATCGGTCGTCGCTCCGCCAAACGTGCAGGACGTCGGAGGGAGCAAGGGAGAGTTTGGTGGTCGGGGAGTGATACACGGCGGGAAGCAGAACGACATGAGGTACATGACGGACGGCATGCAGACAAACGGGGCTTACGGTGCCGGCAACGGTAACGGGTATTACATGAACCCAACCTCAGCGGCCGACCTGGTGATCGAGGCTGGATCCGGCGGATCGGCGGAGTACGCGACTAGTGGTCTCGCGCTGAACCTGATTCCCAAGGATGGTGGCAACATTTTCTCTGGCAACCTTCTTGGCAACTACACCAGCAGCGGCCTCACCGCGAACAACCTACGATCCGACATTACGAGCCGAGGCCTGACGTCGGTGAATGGCATCTCGCTCATTTACGATACCGAGTTCGGCCTTGGTGGACCGATCCGGAAGGACAAGCTCTGGTTCTACACCTCTTGGTGGTTGACCGGCGTCGACAACACCTTTCCAAACTTCTATCAGAACTCGTCACCAAATCCCCTCTTGTACGCCCCCGACCAGTCGCGCCCGGGAACGGCTTCGGAGCGAAACAAATCAGGTCAGGTGCGGTTGACGTGGCAGGCGACGCCGAAGAACAGGTTCGCGTTCAGTTTCAACGACCAGTACAACTGTAATTGCCCGAACAATGAGGTCCAGAACCTGGCGCCTGAAGCGGTCATGAACGTGGTGCGCCAGCCTGACTTCCTACTGCAGAGCACGTGGAACAGCCCTATCACGAACAAGCTGCTTCTGGAAGCCGGCATGTCCTGGTTGAACTTTCAATATCGTTATGAGCTTCAGCCGGGCGAGTCGGCAAACGCGGTCGCCGTCACCAATTCCGCGACCGGCATTACCTACGGAATGCCACTCAGCTGGAGCGACAACCCGTCGCCTAATGTCAGCTTACGTGCGGCAGCGTCGTACGTCACGGGTTCGCATTTCTTCAAGACGGGGATTTACTGGAAATGGGCCAGCAACGGCCAGACGCTCTACCGAAGCAACACCGAGACCAGCTATACGTTTAGCGGCAACACTCCGAACCTGATCACGGAGTACGCGAGTCCGCTGACAACCAAACGCGGGATCATCCCCGATATGGGGATATACATCCAGGATCGATGGACCTTCCGCCGTCTGACCATCAGTCCGGGCCTGCGGTTCGACTATTTCCAGGCTTACGTGCCCGCACAGACGCTGGCAGCGAATCGGTTCTTGCCTCAGCGGAGCTATCCCGAAGTCGACTGCGTTCCGTGCTGGAAGGATTTCGACCCCCGGTTCGCCGTGGCGTACGACCTCAGTGGCGACGGGAAAACCGCGGTCTCGGCGAGCATCGGCCGCTACGTCGCCGGTGAGGTATCCACGACCGCCTCGGCGAACGATCCGGCAAACACTGTCGTCAATACGGTGACGCGGTCATGGCAAGATTCGAATGGCAATCTCGTTCCAGATTGTGATTTGACAAATCCCAGCGCCAACGGCGAATGCGGCAAGATTAGCAATACCGGCTTCGGTCAGACGAATGTCACAACGCACTACGACCCGAACGTCCTGAACGGGTGGAACAAGCGCAACTACAACTGGCGCATATCGACCGAGGTCAAACGTGAACTCCGGCCAGGTGTGGCCCTCAATTTCGGGTACTACCACGCCTGGTACGGCAATTTCCTGGTCACGAACAACCTCACGACGCCTTCGTCGGCGTTCGATCCCTATTGCGTCAATGTCCCGCTCAATCCGGGCCTCCCTAATGGGGGTGGCTATCAGGAATGCGGCCTGTACGATCTCAAACCATCGTATTACGGCTTGCCGGCCAACAATTTCGTGACGTTTGCGTCAGTGTTCGGCAAGCAGACCGAGACATATGACGGGGTGGATCTCACTGTGAACGCGCGCTTCGCGCGTGGCGGCTTCCTGCAGGGCGGCATGAATATCGGCAATTCGACCGTTACGCAGATCAACGCCGGAGCAGTGAGCTCTGCGCATACGAACGATTGTTTCGTCGTGAACTCGCCACAGCAGTTGCTGTATTGCGACGTCAGGCCGCCATTCCTGGCCCAGATCAAGCTTTTAGGGGCCTACGCGCTACCGTGGAACCTGCAGGTCAGCGCGAACTTCCAGAGCCTTCCCGGACCGGACATCGAGGCGACGTGGGCCGCACCGGCGAGCGCAACGACTCTCGGACGCCCGTTTTCGGCCGGCGCCACGGCGCAAGTGCCACTATTCGCGCCATTCTCGGGCGGTCGCGAGAAGCGGTTGAACCAGATCGACCTCCGACTCACGAGGAAGATCGTTTTGACGGGAAGAATGAGGGCGGCAGCCGAGATCGATCTCTACAACGTGACTAATGCGGACAACGTCTTGTCGAACAACATCACCTACGGTCCGCAATGGACCAGGCCGACTGAGATTCTGCAGGCTCGGCTCGCAAAAATCGGTTTCAATCTCGAATTCTGAAGAGAGCCAGGAAGCGGGCTCCGGCCTGGCCTTCAATCTGTTACGCGATTGGCCGAGACGTTTAAAGGGCGCTGAAGTCCAAGGCGAGAAACCCAGAGATGCGTCGTTTCGGTTCCGGCGGCTTTCTCCTGGCCCTCCTCGCGTTAGCGGGGTGCCACTCGTCGCCCTCTCCCAACGCGCACGAGCAACGATCTCGCCGCACGCCGACATTCAACCAGGACATCGCCCCGATCCTGTTCGCGCACTGCGTATCCTGTCATCGTCCAGGTCAGCAGGCGCCGTTCAGCCTTGTGGAATATCAGGACGTTCGCCGTCGCGCACAGTTGATCTCGAAGGCGGTACGGAGCCGGTTGATGCCGCCGTGGCTGCCCGAACGCGGTTTTGGACAGTTCATCGGCGAGGATGAACGTCTGCTCACCGACACGCAGATTCAAGAGATTCAGCAGTGGATTGATCAGGGCTGTCCTGAAGGCAGCTCCGTCGAGAAACCGCGAGTGCCCGCTTCGCCCGATGGATGGCAGCTTGGTACCCCGGATTTGATTGTCAGACTTCCCCGCCCTTACAGGCTCCGGCCTGACGGAACGGATGTCTTTCGAAACTTCGTGATTCCAATGCCGGCTTCGCCCTCACGATACGTGCGGGCCGTCGAATTTCGTCCAGGCAATCCGAGAATCCTGCATCACGCAGCGATTGGCAGCGTTCCGGCAGGCCTCGCCCGTCGCCTCGAAGGGCGCGATTCCGAGCCAGGCTTTTC
>JBPYEE010000391.1:0-3477 GCA_051985095.1 Vicinamibacterales bacterium
CGCAATGATGTGCTCCACAGTGCTGCGTAATCGCGCAGCCACTGGTCCACCGCACGGAGCGGTCGGGCGTTCAGTTCGCAGACGCGGACGGTCCCTCGCTCGTGCGTGACGACCAAGCCTGCGGACCGCAACACGCGCAAGTGCTTGGAGATGGCCGGACGGCTCTGCTTGAAGTTCGACGCAAGGTCCCCCACGTTCCGCTGCCCGGCCCGCAGGAGTTGCAGAATCTGCCGCCGGGTGGGATCGGCGATGGCGCGAAACACGAGGTCATGCCGGGCGGTGGAGTTCGTAACCATATGGTTACCATAACTGTAACCAGTTGGTTACCAAATGTCAAGCCTGTGCGAAACCCGCGATTCAGCTGGCACCTGTTCGGCAAGGCGCCTGGAAGCGCTGAACGCCGTTCGACCTCAGCCGGTTGTGGGTCAGGGGCTCGAGCCCACGCGAAATGGGCGGGGCGTGGCTCATGACCGGACGATCCCGATCGGTCACACTAGGCAGATGAATGTCGCGCCCATCAAGCCGCCGATCACACTGAAGCTACTCGACCAAATCGATGTGCGTGTCGGCACGATCGAGAGCGTCGGCGATGTGCCCGGCTCAGAGCGGCTCATGGCGCTGCGCGTGCACTTTGGCGATCACACGCGGACGATCATCGCCGGCCTCAAGCAAGAACGGACGAACCCGCGTGAGATTGAGGGTCGCCAGGCGTTGTTCGTGGTCAACCTGCCGCCCCGCACGTTGGCGGGGGTCGTATCGGAGGGGATGCTGTTCGACATCGGCTACGCTGACGGCATCACCCCGGTGCTCGCGGTTCCGGAGTCCAACGTACCGGCCGGAGCGCGCGCCGGCTGACGCAGCTCCTTGTCTCAGCCAGCTGTGGGATGGAACACATGCGATACCACTGTCGATTCGGTGTCGGCCCATGCGCGAGCCGGCGCATCGCCTTGCACGACTGAGCGGCTGGCGGCCGCTGCGAGCCTCGCGCGCGACGTCAGCGACTTCTTCGCGTTTGCGGCGTCGATGAGTGGGGGGTGTCGCTTCGAAGCGGCGGGGCACTCGCGATTGAGTCCGACGAGCACCAGGTCGCTCGGTCGCGCCGCGTGGTGAGTCTCCCAACGGCGGGGCAACACGGCTCACTCATATCGAAGGGCCAGAATCGGATCGATGTGGCTCGCGCGGTGCGCCGGGATCAGACCCGCCAGTGCCGAGACGAGTGTCAGCAGGAACATCGTGCCGACTGCAACGGAAGGATCGTGCCCCTGAATGCCGTACAGCTGCGCGGACACGAATTTCCCCAGACCGAGGCCTGTCGGGATCCCCACAGCCAGACCGATCGCCAGCAGTAGGAGCACTTCTCTCATCACCGACCAAACAATGATGGCGCGTTGCGCGCCAAGGGCGAGCCGGATACCCAGTTCCTTGCGTCGACGCGCCACCACGAAGGCCATCACACCGTACAGGCCGATCGACGCGAGGAGCGTCGCGAGCAACCCAAAGCCTGCCGACAGCAGTGCGACCAGGCGATCGGTCAGCAGCGTTTCGTCGAGCTGCGTCTGGACTGTCTTCGTGTCATAAATCGGCAATGACCGATCGAGCTGCTGGATCTCACGGCGCACCAGCGCGAAGGCCGCCGACGAGCCCATCGTCGTCCGGACGTAGAACGTCGCGCTCGATGCCCCCCACTCTGGCAGGAACGCCTGGCGACGAACGCCCTGACGGGGCCCCTCGTACAACGAATCGTCGACGACGCCGATGATCTCGATGTCCAGCGCTGGATTCGGACCGGCGCCCTGGCCGAGGTGCCGGCCGACGGCACTCTTGTCGCCAAAAAAATGCCTGGCGAACTTGCGGTTGACGATCGCGACTTTAGGGTTCTCCTTGACATCGTTCACCGTGAAGTCGCGGCCCTCGAGCAGGGGGATCTGCATCGTCGCGAAGTAACCCGGTGAGAGTGCGTTCATAAAGGCCTGCATGTCCTCACCATCGGCCGCCTGGTGCCCCTCAACGGCCGTCCGGTTGTCCCATTCATCCCCTCTCAGAATGGGCACGGCTGCGAGTGCCGCGGAGGTGACCCCTGCCGACGCGCGCAGCTTCTCGAGCAGTTCGAGATATAGATGGACGGTTCGTGGTCCATCGTAGCCGTTGAGCGGGGGGGCCAGCTGAAATGTCACGAGATTGTCGAGTGCGACGCCCGTATTGGTCGTCTTCAGATTCTGCAGGCTGCGTACGAACAGGCCTGCGCCGAATAGCAAGAGAAAGCTGAGGGCGACTTGAGCCGTCACGAGACCCTTTCGCAAAAACAGCGATCCCCCTGTGCCGGCGATCGAGCCCATCGTGTCCTTCAGCGTGGTCCACGGATCCGAGCGACTCGCGCGAATCGCCGGGATGAGCCCAAACAGGATGCCGGTGAGAAACATCAATGCAATCGTGAATCCGAGAACGCGCGCGTCCGGTTGTGCGCCGATCGCGAGCGGCTGCCCGCCCGTGGGTACCAGTGCAATCAGGCCGCGGGTCAGCGCGCCCGCAAGCGCGACACCACCGAGGCCACCTGCCGTCGAGAGCACAAAACTTTCGACCAACATCTGTCGGACGAGCCGACCGCGCGAGGCACCGAGCGACAGTCGAACGGCCAGCTCCTTCTGCCGCATGAACGCACGTGCGATTAGCAGGTTCGCAACATTCGCACAGGCAATGAGCAGCACGAGACCGACCATGCACATCAACACGATGAGGCCGGTCGAAAAGTTATTGCGCAACGCTGAGTACCCGGTCGCGGCGCTCGTGACCAACAGCCGGCCCTTCATGAACTGGTCGCGCGAGTAGGCCGACCAGGTTGCGGCCGCCGGCAGCGTGATCTCGTACTGACGGACCTGCGTGAAGAGACCCTGCAACGGCGCGCGGGCCGATTCGATGGTGTAGCCCGGTTTCAGCCGTCCGAACACCTGCACCCACCGCGCGCGTCGATCATCGGCTCGCATCCACGTCCATTCCGGCAACATGGTCCGCTTCATGAGAACCGGGACACGGATCTGCGGCGCCTGGGCCGGATCGAGGCCGCCGAACCCAGCCGCTGAGACGCCGACGATGTTCATCGGATAGTCGTTGACGAGAATTTTTTTCCCGAGAACGGTTGGATCGCGCGCGAAGCGACGGACCCAGTAGTCGTAGCTGAGGACAACGACGGGATGCCCTTGATAGACACGATCGTCCGCCTCGGAGTTGAGCACGCGACCGAGCGCCGGCTTTACTCCAAGCATCGTGAAATAGTTGCCAGACACCATCTCGGCCTGAACCCGCTCAGTCTCGTTGTCGATACTGATCGAGGCGGGCACGAGCCGGCGGCAGATCACCTCGGATAGCGGCTCAGCGCGCTGCTGCAAATCCTGGTAGAGGGGATACGAATGCATCCGCTGCCCCATGTTGCTGCCGTTATGAGCCCCCTCCTGGTAGAGCATCACGAGCTGTTCGGGTGCC
>JBPYEE010000392.1:0-5660 GCA_051985095.1 Vicinamibacterales bacterium
GGGCAGTCCGAGGAGGTGGCGAAACAGAACCCCTGGGTCAATCTCGAGCCGATTACGCCGACCTACTTCGCCACGTTGGGCACGCGTGTCATGTACGGCCGCGTGTTCACTGATCAGGATCAAATGACGACTGACCCGGTGGTCGTCGTCAATGAGAAGCTGGCGAACTCTGCGTGGCCCGGACAATCGGCGGTCGGGAAGCGGATTCGCGGAAATTCGTGGTCGGGTCTTGATGAGGGGCGCTCTCCACCGCCGTGGTTTACGGTCGTCGGTGTCGTGGCTGATATCCGATATCGCGAGGTTGGGGTGGCGCGACTCGACGTCTACGTGCCATTCGCGCAATCGCGGTTTGGTGTCACTGATGTGATGATTCGAACTGTGATGCCATCGGAAGCGGCTCTATCCGCCGTCCGGACAGTGTTGCAAGCCGTGAATCCGAACGGCCTCATCGACGTGGTCCCAATGGACCGCGTCGTGACGGTAGAAGAAGCACCTTGGCACGAGAACCTGCTGCTGTTCGGCATTTTCGCGGCGCTTACCGGCCTCCTTGGGGCTGTGGGCCTGTACGCCTTGTTAGCGGCGAGCATAGCGGAACAAACACGCGAAATAGGCATTCGAACAGCGCTGGGAGCAAGCGCAGCTCGGATTATGCAAGAAGTACTCGGTCAGGGCCTGCGAACGGTCGGTCCGGGTGTGGTCATCGGACTGGTGCTGGTCACATCACTTGGCCGATTTATCCGAACCCTGCTGTTTGAGGTTGGCCCGCTGGATGTGACCGCGCTCGTTGCCACGGTGCTGGTGCTTCTCGCAGTCTCAGTGATTGCGTGCGTGCGCCCCGCCCTCATGGCAGCTCGGGTCGATCCGGCGGTGTGCCTGCGGGCTGAATGATCGGATACGCCGTCATGGACCCTCTCTGGCAGGACTTCCGGTATTCGGTTCGGATGATCCGAAAGAGTCCAGGGTTTGCGTTCGTCGCGGTGCTGACGCTCGTTCTCGGTATCGGTGCGAACACCGCTGTCTTCTCGATCGTGAATGCGGTGCTGTTAACGCCACTCCGGTACCCGGATCCGTCACGGCTCGTATTGTTCATGACGACCGCGCCGGAGGGACCGTACGCCGGCGCCTCGGAGGCCAAGTTCAATCTGTGGCGGGCCCTCTCGGATACGTTTGCCGACGTCACCGCATTTACCAATGCCAACATGACCACGGCGTTGGGAGACCAGATCGAACAGGTCGCGGTCTGTCAAGCCACAGCGGGGTTCTTTCGGTTGTTTGGGGTTCGGTTTCAGGTCGGCCGGCCGTTTTCTGAAGCTGAGGCCAGACGGGGAGCCGGTCATGTCGCCGTGATCAGCGACACGTTCTGGCGTCGCGAACTTCAAGGCGGCAACGCCGTCGGCCGGACCATCGAGTTGAATCATGAGGCGTATGCCGTCATTGGCGTTCTGGACCCAACCTTCGATGCCGAGCCCATCATTGGGCCGCGCCCGCTTGCCGCTCCCGATGTGTGGGTGCCGCTCAAGATTGATCCGGCCAGTCAGAATCTTGCGAGTGTCTTGCTCGTGGCCGGTCGACTCCGCCCGGGCGTCACGCTCAACGAGGCGCGATCACGGGCTGCATCAACCGCGGCCGCGCTCCGCCGACAATTTCCGGCTTACGTCCGTGCGGAAGACGGCGTCACCGTCGAATCGCTTCAGCGCGTTGGCGTTCGAGATGATCGTTCGCCGCTGGTGATTCTGTTCGGAGCCGTCACCCTGGTGCTCTTGATCGTGTGCGCAAACCTCGCAAGTCTCATGCTCGTCCGGGGTCGGTCTCGGACCCGCGAGCTCGCAATGCGCGCGGCTCTTGGTGCAAGCCGCGCTCGCATCGTCCAGCAGTTGACCGTCGAGGGCATGGTGCTCGCAATTGTTGGCACGGTCGTCGGCTTGATGACCGGCCGATTCGCAGTGCGCAGCGTGCTCGCCATCAGCGCGACGACACTGGATCGAATCGGCGTCGTGCCGCACCACGTCGACATCGATATGCGCGTGCTCGCGTTCACCGCCGCGGCGTCATTGTTCGCGTGCATCACGTTCGGCTTGCTGCCCGCGCTAGCCGTCTCGGACGTGGATCTTCGACACGGCATCAGCGAATCGGCCGGCGGCAGCAGTCGCAATCGCCGGCGGCTGGGCGGGACCCTTGTCGCGGCCGAAGTGGCGTTGGTGATGGTGCTCCTGATCGGCGCGGGACTGTTCGTCCGGACGTTCATCGCTCTCGATGACACCGATCCTGGTTTCGATTCGCGCAACCTGATCGCGATCAAGATGCCTGTGGATTCGGTCAATCTGAACACGGCCGCCGTCGATCGGCTGATTCGGCTCGGTCAAGAGCGCCTTCGCGCCCTGCCTGAAATTCGCGGCGTCACCGCGGCATGCTGTACGCCATTCGACCTCGACCTGGCCTTGCGATATGTGATCGAGGGACGGCCACTCACGGGGCCGTACCACGGCATGGGCAGTTGGCGTCCGGTTGCAACGGACTATTTTGAAACGATGAGGATCCCGCTCCTGCGCGGCCGTACATTCGATGCTCGCGACACTCTCAGCGCGCCTCGCGTCGTTGTCATCAATCAGGCGATGGCGGACGCGTGGTGGCGAGGGACCGACGCGTTAGGACAGCGACTCACGCTGGGGAAAGGCATCGGCGCAGTATGGGACGAGCCGCCGAGGACGATTGTTGGCATCGTTGCCAATGTTCGGGACGCAGCCCTGAACGAGGCTCCGCGCGCAACGCAATACGTACCGTTTGCGCAATTGAACGACGGCGTGTCAGCCATAAACCTCAGTTTCGCTCCACTAACGTGGCTGGTTCGCACGCGGACCACTCCAGAGCTCCTGCGACCGTCGATCGAAGAACAGCTTCGGATTGGGAGCGCCGCTATGAAAGTCACGTCGTTCGAACGCGTGGACGCCATCACAGACCGCTCCACGGTTCGTGCCGCCTTTCGGATGTGGCTGATGACATCGTTCGCCTGTGCGGCGCTGCTGCTGGCTGCGATCGGGATCTACGGCGTGACCGCGTACGCGGTTGGGCAGCGAACGCGCGAGATCGGCATCCGAAGAGCCCTCGGCGCAGAACGCGGCGACGTCGAGCGACTGGTTGTGTTCGGCGGATTGCAAGCGGCTTTTATCGGCGTTGCCGCAGGCTTCGCCGCCTCGGCCGCGCTCGCGCGGACCGTCCGCGCGGTCTTGTACGGCGTCACACCATTCGATCCGTTGGTATTCGCTGCAGCCGTCTCGACGTTGATCGTGGTGGCCATGATCGCGGCGTGGCTTCCCGCCCGTCGCGCCGCCCATGTGGACCCGATGATCGCGCTTCGCGCGGAGTGAGTCGTCTCAGTCAAATCCGGACCGCCGCCGCGCCGGTTGACCGAACCTCCTTATCGGACGTGCGACAGGCGAAACCGTGCGACTGGCGTGGCCTTCGCCTCGTCAGCATCAGTCACTTAGCGAGGGGCTCGGAAGCGTTTCCTTCATAAGCGAAAGGTGGGCGCGAACTCTACCTGCGTGCCCTACAATTGGACATCACGCTGACATGGACGTTCTTCGTTCCTCACGGTCGTTGCAGCCAGATTCACGACGTCGAGTTCTGTTTCGATCAACGTGGCCGTGGGTGCTGGTTGTTGCGGCGACCCTGATCGCTCAGGACCTCCTCAACGTGTTTCGACCTTTTGCTACGGCGGGACGATCGGGACAGCTATTCCTGGTGGTGCTGTTGATGGAATACACGCTCGCCGGAGTGTGGGTCGGGGTGAGAACCAGACAGGCCGCTACCGGAACGATCGCGACGGTCACCGCACACGTCGTCGGCTTTGTGGTCCTTGCTGTGTGGTGGGCGGCTACCGCTCATTGGTTCGTGGCGATCATGGAACGCAATCCGATCTGGATCAATGCGTGGCAGTCGAACGACGGCGCCAGTCAGACGTTCTCGAGCTGGCTCTTCTGGGACGATGTGGGCGGGCTCCTCTTCGGCGGCGGCATGTTTGCCTTCGTTGCCGCCGCCCTCGGGGCGGTCGGGTCCACATTCGGATCAATGTTCATTTCGACTGGCTCTCTCCAGGCGGCACACCGCTAAGCCGGTCGTGTCGGCTGCATTCGTTCCAATACGAGGCACGGAGGACCAACCGGATCAATCTACATTCGGTTGGCATCCGTTCCCGCTCGCTGTCGGCGGCCATGTAGTCAGTCGAGGCTCATACGAACTTGGACGATGGTGAGAGCAATCCTCTTCGACTTGTTTGAAACGCTGATCACGGAGTCGGGCGCCCTGCCGACTCGCGCGTCGTCCTTGGGGCCTGGGTTGGGCTGCGAACGTCAGGCATTCCGCGTCGAGTGGCGTGCGGTTCGGCCTCATGTGAAAGTCGGACGTTTATCCTTTCGGCAAGCGCTTAGCGGCATCGCGAAAAAGCTCGGTGGTCACGCTGATGGTGCCGCCGTCCAAAGGCTGTCGGACGTTCGGACGCAAGAGAAGGCGGAGCTATTCACGCACATCGAGCCGCAGGTTCTCACGATGGTCGAAGGTCTCCGTCATCGAGACGTAAAGCTCGGCGTCATTAGCAATTGCTTCGCGGAGGACGTTGTCGGCTGGCCTCAGTGCGCGCTGGCGGGACACTTCAATTGTGCCGTCTTCTCATTCGACGTCGGCCTCGCGAAGCCCGATCCCGCGATCTTTTTGGAGGCCTCTCGCCGACTGGCCGTCGATAAGCGGGACACCTGGTTTATCGGTGACGGCACGGACGACGAATTGTCGGGTGCACACGCTGTAGGTCTCCGCACGTTCAGGGCGCTCTGGTTTCGGCGGCGTTGGCCCAACTTTCAGGAAGAGCCGCGTCGCGTCACCGATCTGGAGGACCTCGAGCAGGTCCTGAACCTCGTAGTGTCCACAAACTCGCTCGACACGCCGAACATCGTTCAAGTCGGGTTAAAAGGGCTCCTCAATGAGGGGCTCGCCGGCCAAGTCGAGCAACGTTGAATGGAACTGGCAATCGAACCACTGCCTGAACGTTCCAAAGGACCTGGACGACGGCCACATCTTCCGATCCCGCCACCAGCCATCGAGCTGGTTCTCAAAAATCGTTTGGAAGACCGTCTGCAGGGCGGCAAGCTCTTGCTCGCCGTCGGCACATTCAGGTACCAGGTAGATCGTGGGTTCCAGAGCGAGGTCGGCGAGCGTCAGCGTGGCGCTTGTCGGGTCAGCAGAATGGAGCCACTCCAAAAACGGGAGTTTCGGGCGCACGACGATCGCCGAGCGATTGAGGGCGAGCATTCAACCTCCACGGCAACGCGATCAGGCGGCCGGCCGATGGTAGTACTTCAACAGACCGCCGAGACGCTCACGGCAGGCGATGCGCCCGTGGCGGCGCGTTTGAACGCGCGTCGGGAAGATCAGCGCGTTGCCCAACCCTTGATGATTCCGTTCTTCGTGATCATGCGCCACGAACTCGCGAACGGCCCGGCGTAACGAGGCTTCGCCGACCAGAATCAGCCGGTTCAGGCACGATTCTTTGATACTGCGGACGAAGCGCTCGGCGAACGCGTTCAAATTCGGCGACTTGGGCGGCAGGCGGACGGTCTCGACGCCGGTGGCGGCGAGCGTCTCGCGAAACATATCAGTAAGCAGCGGGT
>JBPYEE010000393.1:0-4953 GCA_051985095.1 Vicinamibacterales bacterium
TGCGCGAGGTTCCACAGGTAGATCAGGTACTGCTGGTACACCGGCTTGTCGAGCCCCCACCGATGGCGAAACGCCGCGACGATGGCGGGGTCGGCCGCCGCCTGGTCTCCGAGGTTCGTGGCGACGGGATCGGCCGGCACGGCATGAGAAATGACGAAGCTGACCATGGTAATGCCGATCAGCATCGGCAGCAGCAGGGCTATCCGTCTGAGGATGTACGCCTGCAAGTGCACGGATCAGCCCGGGGCCACACCGGCGGCCCGCACCGAGCGGCGTCCGTCCCCGACGGAACGCCTAGCTCTTCCGGACGGCCGCGTAGTCCACAAACCACGTGCTCGCGAGCGCCACGTTGCGCAGATTGTTGCGGTACACGTACGGCGCCACAGGCTGGTACAGCGGCACGTAGGGGCCGATCTGCGCGATCGTCCGATCGACCTGCTGGTACAGGGAGGCGCGCCGCCTGGGGTCGACTTCGGCCTGAGCCTTGTTCGCGAGGGCGGCGAGCTGCTGCGCCTCGGGGCTCGCCGTGTCGAGCCACCCCGCACGCTTGCCGACGGTGCGCCCCGGCACGAAGACGAGATAGTCGCTGACATCTGGAAAGTCCGCCGCCCAGGCCCAGAGCCCCAACTGATCTTTGCCGTCGCGGAACTTCTGCAGGGCGACGCTGGAGGGCAGGCCGTCCAGGTTGAGCGTGATGCCGACCTTCGCCAAGTCCGATTGGACCTTCTGCGCGACGATCCCGAACTCCACGCCGTAGAAGACGTTCCCGGTGGAGAATGACAGCGTGCCCGTGAGGTTCCCTGCGTTGGCTTCGCCGAGCAGCTGCTTGGCGCGGGCGACGTCCTGCTTCGCCGCCGCCGACCCGGGCATGGCACCGGGCAGGTTCGTGGGGATGATGCCGGCCAGCCGGACGGCTCCGGGCCCGGCCAGAGCCAGCACGCCCGGGTAGTCGATCGCGTAACGCACCGCCTGCTGGACCTTCGGGTTGCTGAAAGGTCCGCCGACCTGCGAATTGTTATTCATGACCACATAGATCAGGTTGAGCGCCAGGCTGCCCTTCACGGTGACGGCCGAGTTGCTCCGAAGCGCGCGCACCTGGTCGGGGCCGACGCCCCACGCGATGTCGATATTGCCCTTCTCGAGCAGCAGCTGTTCCGTGGCCGGCTCCACGATGTCCTGAATGACCACGCGCGAGATGGGCGGCGTTCCGCCCCAATGCGTGGGGTTCGCGGTCAGCACGACCTGCTGGGCCGGCGTGTAATTGTCGAGGACGTACGGTCCCGTGCCCGGGGAGTGCGAGTTGAGATAGGACTCGGCCTGGTCCTTCGTCTTCGCGTCCGGGCTCGCGTCGCCGCCGTGCGCCATCACGTCCTTGCTGTCCAACGCGCCGCACACCGGGCTCGCGAGAATCGGGATGATCCCGGGATTCGGGGCGTCGAGCCGGAGCACCAGCGTCCCCGGATCGGGCGCCACGACCTCCTGCACGCCGTCCAAGAGGAACGCCCCGTTCCCCTTGATGTACCGGACGCGGTCCAGCGAAAACTTGAAGTCGGCGCTCGTCATCGGGTTGCCGCTCGCAAACTTCACGTTGGGGCGAAGGGCGAAGGTGTACTCCTTGCCGTCGGGCGAGACCTTCCAGGACGTCGCGAGCGACGGCTGGGGAGACTTGAGGTCTTCGCCGACGAACGTCACCAGTGAATCGTAGCAGGCATGGCCGACGTTGCTCGACCCGTTCTCGAGCTGCCGCCCCGGATCCAACGTCTTGATGTCGAAGCTGAACGCGACCGAGAGCGTGTCCGTCGCCGCGGCCGACGCCGCCCACGGCCCAGCCGCCCGGCTGGCCAGCGCGTAGCCCATCCCGCCGCCGGCCAGGCGCAGGAGATCACGACGGTTCATCCGAGACCCGACCAAGCCCTTCCGCTGCTTCTTCATACGTGATCCCCCTCTACCCTCAAATGGCGTGCGGCACGCTGCATCTCCCGACCGTGCACGACTGTGCTGCCCGAGCGGTTCGCCGACGACGTCGGCCGCGGCCGCGCGCGCCCGATCCTCCGGCTACGCCTTGGTGATCGTCGAATAGTCGACGTACCACCCGGTGTTGTAGTTCAACCCCTTGAGGGTGGACCGGTACGCGAGCGGCGCCGCCGGCTGATACAGCGGAATGTACGGCCCATCGGTCGAGAGCCGCCGGTCGATCTGCTGGTAGAGCGCCAGCGCCTTGGCCGGATCCGTCTCGCTCTCCACCTGCTGCCCCAGCTTCGTGATGGCCGCCGCCTCCGGGCTCGAGTCCGTCGCCCAGAGGAGGCGGTTGCCCACCGTTCGCCCGGGCAGGAAGACGAGATAGTCGCTCTGATCCATGTAATCCGCGAGCCAGCCGCCGAGCCCCATCGGCAGCTTGCCCTGCCGCATCGCCGTGTTCTCGATGGCGTAGGGTTCATCGATGAGTTTCAGCGTGATGCCGATGGCCGCGAGATCCTGCTGCAGCTTCTGGGCCAGGACGGCGAGGTCGAGGCCGAAACCCGCGTAGGTGCTGGAGTAGTAGAACTGCCCCTCGAGGTTGCTGAGGTTCGCCTGCTGCAGAATGGCTCGGGCGCGCGCTTTGTCCGTCTTGGGCGCCTCGCTCGTCGGCCGCGCGCCGGGGAAGCTCGGTGGGATGATGCCGGCGGACCGGCGGGATCCAGGCGCGGTGAGCGCCATCACCCCCTGGTAGTCGATCGCGTAGCGGATCGCCTCGCGCACCTTCGGGTTCGCGAACGGCCCGCTGACCTGCGGGTTGGTATTGAAGAAGATGTCCACCACGTTGAGCTGCGGGAACGACTCCACCACCACGCCCGGGACGTGGCGGAGCTCGCGCGCCTGGTCGGATTGAATGTTGACGGCCACGTCCATGCTGCCCTTCTGCACCAGCAGCGCCTGCGTGCCTGGCTCGGCGACGTTCTGGATGACGACGCGGTCGATCCCCGAGGATTGCCGCCAGTAATTCGGATTCCTGGTCAGCACGATCTGCGAGCCCGGCGTGTAGGACTGCAGCACAAACGGGCCGGTCCCCGCGGATTGGGCGTTGAGCCACGATTCCGCGGTGTCCTTCGTGGCGGCATCGGGCCCGGAGGCGCCGCCGTGCGCGGTGACGACCTTGGTGTCCAACGGCGCCAGCGACGGCGTGGTGAGGATCGGCAGCAGCGCCGGCTTGGGCTTGCTGACCTTGATGACGAAGGTCCCCGGATCCGGCGCATCGACGCTCGACACGCCGTCCAGCAGCCATGCCCCGCTGCCCTTGATGTTGATGAGCCGCTCGAAGGACCACTTGAAGTCGGCCGACGTCATCGGGTTCCCGCTCGCAAACTTCACGTTCGGGCGCAGAGAGAACGTGTAGGTGAGCCCGTCCGGCGAGACCGTCCACTTCGTCGCGAGCGACGGTCGGATGGTCTTGAGGTCGTCGCCCTCGAACGTGACGAGCGTGTCGTATGTCACGTGATCGATGTTGTTCGTTCCGTTCTCAAGCGTGCGGCCCGGATCAAGCGTGTGGATGTTCAGCAGCGTGGCGACCGACAGCACCTTGCCGCCGGCGGGCTGGGCGGCCGCGGGCCGGCTGCCCGCGGCGGACAGCACACCGCCGCCCAGCATGGCGAGTGACGCGGCCGCGCCGGTCCGGAGCACCTGGCGCCGGGTCATCCCGCGTCCCGGACGATCGTTCAAAAGCATGGTCCACCTCCCGTGTGGCGTCTCGTTGAATATACCGATCGGGTCGCTAGGGCATGGACATCGGGCGCATGAGCAACGACCATCCGCCGTCGATCAGAATGTCCTGGCCGGTGAGGTACGCGGACGCGTCGGACGCCAGAAAGACGCACACGCCGACCATATCCTCCGGCACCGACTGCCGGCCGAGCGGAATGAGATCGAGCGTCATTCGGGCCCGGGCCGACGTCGGATCGACCGGCCGCTCCGCCGACGCGATGGAGCCCGGCGACACGGCATTGACCGTGATGCCGTCGGCCGCCCACTCCACCGCGAGCCCGCGCGTCAACGCCACGACCGCGCCCTTCGACGCGCTGTACGAGGTCCGCCGGACGACACCTTTCTGCGCCGAGATCGACGCGATGTTGATGATCCGGCCCTTGTGCTGGCGCCGCATGAACGGATGCACCGCCTGGCTGGCGTGCAGGAGCCCGCGGACGTTGATGCCCATGATCCAGTCGAAGTCCGCCGCGGTATGCTCGATCGCCGTCTTGTCGACTCTGACCGCTCCGTTGTTGACGAGGATGTCGATCCGCCCCCAGCGATCGGCGGCAAAGGCCGCCATCCGCTCGCAGGCCGCGGGGTCGCTGACGTCGGTCGCGCACGCGGCGGCGCTCCACCCCTCGGCGCGCAGCGCCGATGCCGCCGCCTCTCCGCGCTCGGCATCGCGGTTCGCGATGAGCACGCGCGCCCCGGCGCCCGCGAACCCTCGGCTCAATCCCAGCCCGAGATTGCGGTTGCCGCCGGTCACGATCGCAACCCGGCCGGCGAGCGAAAAGAGATCCAGGGTCGGCAACGGGGAGGCCGGCGATGGGGATCGATCGGCGGGCATCATCAATCCGTGTCCATCCTCCCTGAGGCTGTCGCGCGATGCCCGAATGAGCGCCACTCCTATTTGGTGCGCGGGATTGGCTTTCCTCCCCAATTACGACAGCCAAATGGAGAAAGTTCGGAAGGCCATTTCATTCGATTCGCGAGCGAATTCGGAAGGGAATTTCATTTGACGGGTGGAAACGCGGACTGTCACTTTCGTATCGCCTCCGACTTGGGGGACCGTATGCCGAAATCCGACTCCGTAAAAACGGTCAAACGGGCCGTCGA
Source organism: Vicinamibacterales bacterium (assembly GCA_051985095.1). Classification (GTDB taxonomy): domain Bacteria; phylum Acidobacteriota; class Vicinamibacteria; order Vicinamibacterales; family CAVVIG01; genus Gp6-AA45. The sequence goes on from JBPYEE010000393.1 coordinate 4,840, forward strand.
CATTCTGAATCTGCTAGCAGAGGACGGGCGGCTGCTCGGCGTCATCGAGCTCAGCAAATGCCTCAAAACCAGCCAAAGTACCGTCTACCGGATCCTCTCGACGCTCGCGGACGA
>JBPYEE010000394.1:0-2705 GCA_051985095.1 Vicinamibacterales bacterium
CCGAGTGAACACTGACGGTCATGCCGACCGTCGGAGACGGTGGGCACGGCGCCGGAGCAGTCGAAACAGCCAGAGACCGCTGGTAACAAGCGCGGCGATCACGATGGCGACGACTACGGCCGCCGCAATCGGATATTTCAGCGCCAGGACACCTAAACCCACAACGAACCCGTCCTCCGCCAGACTCAACGCCCAGTTGGAAAAGGGTTCGGGGCTCGCGTTTGCGATCGCGCGAGTGGTGGCCTTGGTGAGGTGCGTGCCGGTAGCGAGCGCGGCGCCGGCAAGGGCGGCCATCACCTGAACGGCGGGTTGGGCGTGGCCAATCGAGACGACGGCGATGAATGCGGCTCCCGCAGGTCGAATCACGGTGTGGACTGCGTCCCACAGAGAATCGATCCACGGAACCTTGTCCGCCGCGAATTCCACGATGTAGAGGGCGATCGCCGCCCCCAAAACCCACGGATTGTCGAACACCCGGTACTGTGACGGCAGATCAACCCAGCCGAAATGCATCGCAAGGCCGAGAATCGCAATCGTGGCGTAAAGGTTTACGCCGGCCGCCAGAGAAAATCCGAACGTACGAGCGAGCAGGACGGCCAGGCTTTGTGCGGACCCTGACTCAACCATTAGACCTTCTGCATGCAACCGGGGGACATGCAACGACTTCGCCCGTCGCGACCATGCGGCAGCAACAGGCCGCTCGGCATTGGTCGGGCGATTCCGGAGATCTCGCGAAGCGCTTGCGATCAGCGCGACCGGGTGCGACCCGCAGTCCCGTTCTGAATCTCGTCGAAGAGATCCAACTTTGCCCTGTTCAGATCGCGATCCGCATGGATCGGCGCCGCGAGTTCCAGATATGATTCGCGCCCCTTCGCGAACGCCGGCCACTCGGGAAGCCCAGGCTGATTCGGATCGCCGGTCCTCGCGAACTGCGTCCAGTACTGCATCATCGCTTCCGACACGTCCTGGGCGGTCTGATCCGCCGCCGCCGGCAATGTCCCGAACACGAACGGGAGCTCCGAGGCATGCGACACGCCGCGCCTGGCATCGCGCGCGCTCTTGGGCAGATAGCTGAAGTGGTACGCCCACGAGCGCGCGGTGACGTTGAACATCCCGCGTAGCTGCTGGCGCGCGGAGACGCCGAAGCGGCTGTCGGTTCGGACCGCGACGTCGGCCCAGTACGCGTCTGCGTCGCCGGTGACCGGATACAACGCGAGCACGCGATCGGCATCCCCGCCGAACCGCTGGCGCACCGACGCGCGGAATGCGTCGACCGTCTCTGCGAAGGCGCCGTCGCGCGCGGTGAAGAACGTCGCCTCGTCGTGGTTGTAGCCGACGATGATCGGCACGTTGTGCTGGCGGCCGGCCGCCCAGGCGTCGCGCGGATGCTCGATCAACGCGTAGCCGTCCATCACCGGCCCGCCGCGATAGCTGGTCGCGTCGGGAAAGTCCGCCCAGGCTTTCCCGCGCAAGGTCGCGACCAGGTTCGGATCGTTCTCGAGGCCCATCTTCTTCACGAGCTGTTGCCCGCTCGCTTCCGCGGCGGCCAGTGGTGTGATCTGCCCACCCGATCCACTTTCGATGATTGCCTTGTGGAAGAGTCCCTTCGTCAGGGGCGATACAAGGAGGGCGGTGACGCTGAGGCCGCCGGCCGATTCGCCGAAGACCGTCACGTTGTCGGGATTCCCGCCGAACGCCTTGATGTTGCGTTGCACCCACCGCAGGGCGGCAATCTGATCGAGCAGTCCATAGTTGCCGGAGCCGTGCCCTGACGCGCGGCTGAGCGCCGGATGCGCGAAGCCAGAGAGCACGTTCAGCCGATAGTTGAACGACACGAGCACGACACCGTGCTCGGCGAGATGGGTGCCGTCATACAGCGGCGACGAGCTCGAACCGTACGTGAAACCGCCGCCGTAGATCCAGACCATCACCGGCAGCCGCGCCACGGCGTTTTTGGCCGGTGTCCACACGTTGAGATACAGGGAGTCTTCGTTCTGGGGCTGCGGGCTTTCGCGCTGCGGCGGAATCGGACTGAACCTGGCGGCTTCGCGGATCCCGTCCCAGGACCTGGCTGGTTGCGGCGCCCGCCACCGGTTCTCGCCAATCGGCGGCGCGACATACGGAATGCCTTTGTAGACGGCGATGTCGTTGTTGCGGCCCGTGAGTGCACCGGTCACCTGTCCGGTGTCAATCGTCGCCGCGGCGCGGCCGTCAACCTGCGCGGGGAGCGCGGGGCCTGGTACGAGCAGCGCGAAGCCGATGAGAGTCGCGGCGGCATGCCGCAGCATGGATCTCATTTCAGATACCCCCGCTCGCGATAGTACCGCGTGGCGCCCGGATGCAATGGAATGTCGAGCGCTTTCCACGCGCGGCGATAGTTGTACGAGAAGTTCAGATGCGACCACTGCAGCAGGTCCTGATGTTCGTCCATCGCCTTCGCGATCGTGTACGCGAAGTCGTCCGGCGCGTCTGCACGGCTGTAGACGGCGATGCCCGTCCGAACGACGGTTTGAATCGGACGATCCAGACCGCGCAGCAACCCATTCGGAATCGCGCCGCGCTCGACGGTGGGATCTTTCGCCAGCGTCGCGAGCAGATCGTCGGGCAGTTGAACGTACGTCAGGTCGAACTTCTGGCTGACTTCGTACCACACGTTGTACTCGGGCGCGTTGCCGAGGGATCCGTTCGCAATGACCACGTCGAAG
>JBPYEE010000395.1:0-5506 GCA_051985095.1 Vicinamibacterales bacterium
CCCAGAGCGAGCGATCGAGACGATCCCTCATCGTCTGGACGGCGTACATCGGGACATCGGGGTCGAGCTGATTGACAACGTCCCGTGCCGGGGCGACCGGGATCGTCGGATCGGTCGCGGCGCGTAGAACCACCGTCATCAGACGCAGACTGCGAAGGTCACCGGCGTCGGCCTGGCGTATCGCGGTCGAGTACGGGAGGAACACCGCCGGCTTGAGCTCGCGATCGAGGCCGTCATGCCTCTCATCGCGGAGCAGTCCGACGATCTGGAACCAATCGCTGGTTCCCGGATATCGGATGCGTTTACTGATCGGATTGCTCCCGGGCCAGAAATGTCGCGCAAGGGTTTCGTTGACGATCACGACCTTGGGCGCATCAGGCAGCTCATCGCGAGGCGCGAACGTCCGGCCGCCGAGCAGCGTCGCGCCGATGGCGTCGAAGTAACCGGGCGTGGCCGCGATGCGGAGCACCACCGGATTGTCGACCTGCGCCCCCACCCGGCTGCTTTCGGCCTCGAACTGGCCGCCCCACTGTCCGCCGAGCGGTGGGGCGGAGGTCGCTCCGACGGCCTGCACGCCGGGGACGTGCTCCAGTCGCGACAACAACTCGTCGTAGTACGCGGTCTTTTTCTGGGGTGTCTCGTACGTCGCATCGGAAAGCGCCACCCCGAAGGTCAACACGTGGTCCGGACGGAATCCAGGATCGACCGCCAGCACGTCGTGCCACGCCTCGACCAGCAGGCCGGCGCTCACCACGAGCATCAGCGACAGAGCCGTCTCGCAGATGACCAACGCACCAAACACGTTCCGATGCGCGGATGTCGCCGATGCGCGTGCCGTGGCCCCCTGCAGCGCTCCGCGGACATCCGCTCGTCGCGCCTGGAGGATCGGGGCGAGCCCAAACAGCAGCGTGGCGGCGCCCGTAATACCGAGGCAGAAGATCGCAAATCGGAGGTCGAGCGAGAAGCTGACCCACCGCGGCATCCCGTCGGGCAGTCGGGCGACCATCGCGCGCAAGCTCGCCACCCCCAGGGGGACGCCAAACGCCGCTCCAGTCGCGGCGAGCACGAGACTCTCCGTCAACAGCTGTGTGGCGATCCGCCCTGGTGACGCGCCGATCGCGGTTCGAATGGCCATCTCGCGCGCACGGGCGGTACCGCGCACCAGCATCAACGCGGCGATGTTGAGGCAGGCGATCAGCAGCACCAGGGCCACGGCGCCGGCGAGCACGCGGCTGACAGTCTTGAAATCGCCGAGGTACCGATCACGCAGCCCCGTCACGATCGGAAACGTGATCTGGTTCACTGCGCGGCCGTCGGCGATCATCGCTTTGTGCACGTGCAGGAGATCGGCCTGCGCTTGCTTGATGGAGACGCCGGCCTTGAGCCTTCCCACTCCGTTCAGGTAGTACCCCGAGGGCTTGTTTGGATCCGCGGCCAGGGGCGTCCATAACTCGGCCCGATCCGGAAACACTGCCCCATGCGGAAGCACGCCGATCACCGTGTACGGCCGTTCGTCGAGCTTTACCACCCGGCCGACCGCATTGGGATCGCTGTGGAACACCTGTTGCCACAGATCCTGGCTCAGTAGTACGACGCGTGGACCGCCCGGCCGATCGTCCTCTGGTCTGAAGTCGCGACCGAGCATCGGCTTCAGGCCGAGCAGGTCGAGCATCTCATATGTGACTTGTTCACCATCCACACGCCGTGCCTCCGCGCCGCCGACGGCGAAGTTGTAGCTGATGCCGGTGAAGGAGGCCATGCGATCGAACGTCGCGTTGCCGTCGCGCCAGGCGTAGAAGTCGGGCACTGACACGCCGACATATCGCAGGTTCCACTGCGGCGCGGTTTCATCGAGCTCGACGAGCCGGTCGGACTGCGCGAACGGCAGCGGACGCAGGAAGAGGCCGTTGACGACGCTGAAGATTGCGGCGTTGCCGGCGATGCCCGCTGCGAGCATCAGGATCACAGTTAGGCTGAACACCGGCTGACTGCGAAGCCCTCGGTAGGCGACCTTGAGATCGTGCCTGAACCCGGTCAGGTGGCGGCGTCGCGGCGGTGGTGTGCCGAGCGGTGGGGCCGGTGCAGGTGTGTGGCGACGGAGGTGTCGTCCCCAGTTGTGGTCGGCATCCTCCAGCTCGGCCAGGACGCGACGGCGACGCTCGTCCTCGGGGAGACCTGACGCCGCGAGCTCCCGATAGCGGTCGTCCAAGTGCTGCGTCAGTTCTTCCACGACAGCAGCGTCGGATTGCCGATCGGACGCCGCTGCAGCCAGGCGCGTCCGTACCGCGTCACTCCAATCAGGCATATCCGATCCGCGTAATCCGTCGAACGGCGTCGACGAACTGCTTCCAACCCTGGCGCTGCGCATCGAGCACACGCCGCCCTTCCGCGGTGAGGCGATAGAAGCGCCGCCGACGCTGCCCGGCTCTCTCGATCCAGCGCCCGCTGATCCAGCCTCGATCTTCGAGGCGATAGAGCAAGGGATACAGCGATGCCACGTGGAACCGCAGCGCGCCGTCCGAGCGCGTCTCGATCAGCCTGGCGATCTCGTAACCGTGGCGGGGTCGCGCCTCGACCAAGGACAAGATCAGCAGCTCGGCGGAGCCTTTCTTCAATTCCCGGTCGAAACTGCGTCCTCGCATATATGGCATGGCCACACATGGTAACACAACTCTTGGCGTCAAGGAGTTCGGTCAGCTGACCGTCTGCGATGACAACCGCCGGTCCACATCACAGCGTCCCGGTTCTGGATCGACAGGATTCCCCACTCCTCACGAGGCGCGGGCTTTCGCTCGGCCGCCACTTTTGCTGCGTCCGTGATGTGAGGTACCGCTCGTGATTGACGTGTCGGTTGTGCGGTCGGAACTCCGTACTTCCGGAATGTGCGAAAAGGGCGCCGCTCTTTTGCGCTGCTGGAATTCAACGCCCCACGGGTCGCGTCAATCGTCAGCAACGCCTCGGTGGGCTGCTCCACGGCTACAAGGCGCCGTGTGATCCTTCATCGTCTTGACCGATTCATGGACAGAACGTGATCGCGCGAACCGATGGCCAACCGACACGAGCTACCGCGCGATTCCACCAACTGCAGTCCATCCGCGCCGTTACCGGCTGACCGTCGATGTTTGCCGCGGATGCAGCAGAATCTTTTGGACTCGCCAGTTCGATGACTCGGCGACGTAAATCTCGTTTTCAGACGGGCACGCGAGCGCGTGAGCACCCGAGAATTGCTTCAAGTTGCGACCAGACCGCCCGATCACGCCAAGGACTTTGCCGTCGAGCGTCACCTTGAAGACACGACCCGGCCAGGTGCTTTCACCGAGAAACATGATCTCATTCTGACCTGGCGGAATACACAACGAATTCGGCGCGCCGACGCCCTGAATGTCACCAGCAGGCGGTGTCGGGCCATTCACCGCCTTCGTTCCCGCAGCCGGCGGGATATCAATCGACCATTGACGCAGGAATTTCCCTTCCGTATCGAAAATCTGGACGCGGCGGTTGCCTCGATCGCCGACGTACACATTGTCATTGCGGTCGATGACGATGCTGTGGGGCGTGTTGAACTGGCCGGGACCGGTCCCTCTCGTACCCCACTGCAGGACCCAATCACCGTTCTTGTCGTACTTCGCAACACGTGAATTGATGTAGCCATCGGTAATGTAAATCGATCCCTTTGAATCCCAAGCGACGTCCGTCGGTTGACGGAACAAGCCGTCCCGAGCCGGAAGCGGCGGGTTCACGTGATCCCAAGGCTTGGCGCCATCAGCCGACTCCTGGCGGCGACCGAACACCCACATCACACGACCCTGAGGATTCAGCTTCATCACCATGTCCGAGCCCTTGTCAATGGCCCAGAGATTGTCGTCCTTATCGACGCGCACGCTGTGCGCGAAGGACCACCCGTACAGTTGCTTCGCCACCTCTCGAATGTATTCACCTTTGGGTCCGAATTCGAGCAACTGCGCGGCCGTTGGCCCGTACGCAGGACCGTAGGCGCTATTCGAGCGTGTGAACACAAAGATGTGGCCTTTCGAGTTCACGGCCACGCCGGCAACCTCGCCGAAATTCATGCCTTCGGGCAGCTTGAAAAAATCCGGCACGGAGTCGAACGTCAGCTCCGGCGCCGTAGTCTGTTTCGGCGCTGATTGCGATGGCGCCGACGGCCGGTCTTGAGCCGGTTGCTGTGCCGCTGGTGACAGGACGGACAATCCGGCGATCCCGATCGCAAACGCGTACATCCTCATCTTGGTCCTCCCGCTTAATGCAGCTCAGAAGCGCGGATTGGTTCACGTGGTTCTATGGTACCGACGAGTTGTCCAAACGTACTCCGATGGCTTCTGACCGTTTCCGACGGAACGCGATGGTTGGCTGTTGAAATGATGGTCCGCGACCAGGTCTGCAGGGCGCCATCGCCAAATTCGGCTGCCACGGAGCTGGCCGCCGGCACTCCTGAAAAGTCGAAACGCGAGTTGCCGCGCATGTGAATAGCTGCGCCTGCAGCTGCGCCAGGGCGTCTTAGTTCACACCGAAAGCAAGAAGGACATTCCCGCGAATGCCTCTGTAGTCTCCCGAGCTGACGTACAGCATGCCTGCGGCCACTGTTGGCGCCGGACCATTGATCGAGCCGCCTTTCGCATGAATGCCATTGACGGTCGGAAACTCACGATTGGTGTCGAATTCCCACAGGATGGATCCGTCTTTCGTTGAAAAGGCGCGAATCCCGCCATCAAAGGCGCCAGAGAACACTACGCCTGGAATGACGGTGATGGCCGCGGACTGCGCTCCGCTGCATCCGCGCGACGGTGTGCCGCAGAGCGGAGGCCGAGCCGGAGTGTACCAGACGCGTTCGCCCGTTGCGAGATTCACGGCGTGAAGCCCTCCTGGCTCTGACTTCCCGACATCTGCAACCGGGAAATAGACATGTTCGCTATCGACCGCCATGCCCCACTCTATGCCACCCAACGCGCCGCCTTCGCCAGCGCGATAGCGCCACATCACGGCGCCCTGCTTGTCGGGATCCAACGCGTACCCAACCCCGTTCTTCTGCCCCAGGGTCAGCACGTCCTTCCCACTCGACAACTTCGAGAGCACGGGCGAGGTCGCGATGTCCGCGTCCTGCTCGATGTTCTCGCCACAGCCGTCGTCGCCCTTCTTGCACTCGTACACATCGTGGGCCGTCAACTGGCGTACCCACAAGGTCTTGCCTGTTTTCAAATCCAGGGCGACCACCGCGTCGCTCATCGACGTTTCGGGCATGGTGTAGGCGTTCCCAACAGCGACGTACAACGCGCCACGCTTCCGATCGACGGTCGGCGCGGCCCAGATGGCGTTGCCCGACGGGCCCCATTCATCCCGTCCATCCGGTGTTTTGCGCTGGAAATGCGGTTCTTCGGGAATCGCGTACGCTTTCCAGATCACCTTCCCGGTGTACTCCGTTTGAGAAATTCGTACACGTATTCTGCGCCTATGCGGCCGTCGCCCGGCGGCACGACTGACGCTCGAGCTT
>JBPYEE010000396.1:0-9982 GCA_051985095.1 Vicinamibacterales bacterium
TTCTCGTAATCTTGATACACGTGCCCGTGGTAAGAATTCCCCCCAGACTTCGAGACGATATTGATGAACGTGCCAGGTTGGGGCATCTCGGCGGTATTCCCGACGACATTGACGGCCATGTCATCGAATGAGTCGAAGTCCGCGTAATAGAGCTCGTCTCCCGAGGCCACCAGCTCGGTGACGTTGATCCCCTCGACTTCGCCACGGCCGTGACCATTCATCCCGTAGGCGGAGAACGACTGATACGCGGTTGAGCTGCTGCCGCCGACGTCGACTCGCGCCTGCTGCACCCCGGGAATCGCCGACATGACCGCGGAATAGTCGCGCGAGCCGAGGACGTCCGACAATCGCGTGGCATTCAGATCCGTCGTCACTTTGGTGGCGACCAAGTCAACGACTGGTGAACCTCCCGTGACGGTCACGTTTTCACTGAGTCCCGCTGGGCTGAGCTCGGCATTGACGGTCGCGGTGAAGCCGAGGCCGATCTGGATGCCTTCACGCCGGACAGTCGTGAACCCGCTCAGCTCGAACACGATCATGTAGTTGCTTCCGGGCGGTAGTGCTGGAATTCGGTAGGTGCCGTCGCCCGCGGTCACAGCGTTTCGAGTGCCGATCAGAGCCGGGCCGCTGACGGTGACGCTCACTCCGGGGATCACCGCCTTGGTGTTGTCCGCGACCGTGCCGATGACGGCGCCGGTCGTTGAGCTGACCTGCGCGGTGGCGGCCTGAACGCCTACAAGCGAGACCACGAGCAGGACTCCAAAGACCACCCGTTTCGAAGGCATCATAGAACTCCTTCTCATGCGCACGGTGACGAGAACCTTGATGTTCGGCACGTCAGACGCGGAGAACCTCTCCACGCGATTCGCTCGCCGCGCCCATCCCGGGGCGGACGGCATTCACCAGAACCGCCATATTTCCGTACGGATGTTTGTTGTCGAGCATCAACTGATGACACTCCGGCAGGTCGTCAAACGGATACGTCAGCGACAAGCAGGGGTCCATCTGACCGCTCGACACCAGTGCAGTCACTGCCGCGGCCTGTTCGTCATTCGACAGGTGGCTGCCCTGAAACCGCTTCTGCCGCATCCAGTGGTAGCGGAGATCCAGCGTGACGTTGTAGCCGGTTGTTCCGGCGCAAATGACCACCATGCCTCCGGTGGCGCAGACGAAGATCGACGTCGGCAGCGTCGCTTCGCCGGGATGTTCGAAGACGATGCGCGGGTTGATTTTTTCACCAAGCGCGTCCCAAAAGCCTTTACCGAACCCACGCGCCCCTTTCGCCCATGCGGCATACGCACTCGCGTCCTGCGTATCCGGCATGCGCCCCCAATGCGTGAAGGTATTGCGATTGATCACACCGACGGCACCGTGGGTCAGGCAGAACTGTCGCTTCGCGTCATCGGAGATGACGGCGACGGCTCGGGCGCCTTGCGCGTGCGCGATCCCAAGTGCCATACTCCCGAGACCGCCAGCGCCGCCCCAAACGAGGACGGGATCACCGGGCTCGAGCATGTTGCCGGACCACCCCATCAGCATGCGATATGCGGTTGACGCGCAGAGCAGGAAGCAGCCCGCCTCCTCCCATGTCAGCCGGACCGGTTTGGGGATGCATTGATGCGCCTGTGCGCGCGCGAACTGGCAATAGCTGCCGTAGTTGGTCTGGTAGCCCCAGATGCGTGTGCTCTCCGCCAGCATCGGGTCTCGGCCGGACAACACCCACGGATCGTCCGGGCGCCACCAGCCGCTGTGCACAATGACTTCGTCTCCGACAGCGACGTTCTTTACGTCGTCGCCGATGGCCCACACGATGCCCGAACAATCGCTGCCGCCGGCATGGAAGTCCTCCGGCTCACCAAGCCGTTGACGATCGGCGATCACATCGACGGGCGTCCCGAGCGCCGCCCAGACGTTGTTGTAGTTGATGCCCGATGCCATCACGTAGACGAGCACCTCTTCGGACCCAATCGAAGGTGTCGGCAAAATCTCACGGCGCCACGCGCTACGCGGCGGTCCGAACCGGTCCTGCCGGACGGCATAGGCGTGCATTTGGCGTGGCACCTCGCCGAGCGGCGGCCTGTCGCCGAGATCGAATAGATCAGCCATAGACTCCCCCCTTGGAGCACGATGTGGTCGATTCGTGGCCGGAAACGCGGCGGAGCGTACACGACCCGCGGGGCGTGAACCAGTCACAAGACGACCGCCTGTCGGCCGGAGATATGGAACCAGTGTTGTAGGCGGAATGCCTACACGCGGGCGCTCGCCCGAACCTCAGGGTGCGCTGGCCGCGGGGGGCGACAGCTCGGCTTTGATCTGCCGCCACGCCTGTCGTGCCTCATCCACCGACCCTTCGTCTTCGATGGTGGTGATGTCGCCGGGATCGCGATCCAGTGTCACGGCCCTCAACACCCGCCGCATGATTTTTCCGCTGCGTGTCTTGGGCAGCATCGTCACGAAATTGAGGTCGCCAATGACCGCGACCGGCCCCAGCTCGTGTCGGACGACTTCGAGGAGCGCCCGTCGCAGGTCTGTCGACGGAACATGATTGTTCTTGAGGAGCACGAACGCGGCGATGACTTCACCGCGCATCTCGTCAGGTCTGCCAATCACCCCGCACTCTGCCACCGACGGATGCTTCAGGAAGGCCGATTCGACCTCGATCGTGCCGATGCGGTGCCCGGCGATTTTGATGATTTCGTCGGCGCGACCCGCAAACCAGACGTACCCGTCTTCATCGACGTGTGCTGAGTCGCCCGTGTAGTACACGTTGGGGATTCGCTGCCAATAATCGCGGCCATATCGGTCAGGTTCACCCCAGAGCGCCGGCGTCAGCCCTGGAAACGGACGCGTCAGAACCATGATCCCCTTCTCGCCGGGCGCGCAGGGCCGACCGTCGGGCGTCATGACGGCCGCTTCGATCCCCGGAAGCGGGATGCCTGCCGAACCCGGTTTGATCGGCATTAGGCAGATCCCGTACGGATTGCCGAAGACCGGTCCACCGGTTTCCGTCTGCCACATGTGGTCGATCACGGGAATGCGATTCTCAAGAATGGTGTTTTGCAACCAATCCCACGCCGCAGGGTTCAGGACTTCGCCGGCGCACACGATGCGCTCGAGACGCGCATGATCGATACTGCGTAGCGGCCCGTCGCCGTACTTCATCAACGCGCGAACCGCCGTCGGCGACGTAAAGATCCCCGTCGCCCCAAACTCTTCGACCACGATGCGCCAATTGGCTTCGGCGTGGGGGTGATCCAGCGCGCCCTCAAACACGACCGTGGTCGCCCCGCTGAGCAGAGGTGCGTACACCATGTACGAATGGCCGACGATCCAGCCGATGTCCGACGTGGCCCACCACACGTCCGTCGGTCGCAGACCGAAGCACCAGCGGCCCATCATCACGATATGGACTTGATACCCACCGTGCGTGTGAATCGCGAGCTTTGGCTTCGCGGTTGTACCAGAGGTCGCGAGGATAAAGGCGGGCTCGTTGGCCTCCAGCGCCATGTAGCTGCCGTCATGCCCGGCGCCGGCCGCGAGAAACGCCTCCCAGGTCAGGTCGTGGGATGATGCCGATATCCGCGGTTCCTCTGTGCGTCGGCGCCACACGATAACTCGCTCGACGGATCCGCCGCCGTTCTGGACGGCTTCATCGACAATGGGCTTCAGCGGCACATCCTTGCCCTTGCGGTAAGTGACGTCCGCCGTAAACACAAACCGCGATCCGCTGGCCTGGATGCGATCGCTGAGGGCCTGGGCGCCGAACCCGGCGAAGACGACCGAATGGATCGCGCCGATGCGTACACAGGCGAGCATCAGCATGATCGCTTCAGGTGACGTCGGCATATAGACCGTAATGCGATCGCCGCGCCGGACCCCTAACGCTCGCAAGGCCGCGGCCACGCGGGTGACCTCGTACAGCAGCTGCGCATAGGTGAACGTCGCGCGTTCACCGCGCTCGTTTACGTACATGAGCGCGGCGCGACCGCCTTCTCCGCGGCTCACATGGTGGTCGAGTGCGCTGTACGCGAGATTGGTCTCGGCACCGACGAACCAGCGAAACGTGGGCGCGCGATCCTCAAACACCTGGTCCCACCGACGGAGCCAGGGGATATCGTCTGCGGCGCGCGCCCAGAACGATTCCGGATCGCGCGATGCGTCCTGGAGGATGCGGGAGACCATCGGGCTCGCGAGTTTCACGGTACAGTCCTTGAGGCCTCGGGTGAGGCAGGCGGTATGGTATCGACGGGCGGTGAGCAGCTCAAGTCGACAAATGCGTCAAGCGACTGTGGACGAGCGCTCAGCGATCTGTAGGCAAAATGACGAGGACCGCTAAGACGCTTGCTCCGCCACTGGCGTGACGAGTCCATGATTGATGGCGTAGAAGATGATTTCTGCGGTGCTTCGAAGATTCGTCTTCTCCAAGATGCGGGATCGATATGTCCGGACGGTCTTTGGGCTGAGCTTCAGTGTTCGCGCAATCTCGTCGACGCTCTTGCCAGCGCCGAGCTGCAAGAACACCTGATACTCGCGGTTCGAGAGGTCCTCATGCACTTGACCGCTCCGGCCGCGCGCCAGGTCAACGGCCAGCTCCTGGGCCAGCGAGGCGGTCACATACTTTCTGCCGCCATGCACCTGTCGGATGGCGGATGCCAGCGCATCGGGCGACTGATTCTTCGTGAGATAGCCGTCGGCGCCCGCCATCAGCACTCGCCTGGCGTAGTGCCGTTCGGGATGAACGCTCAACACGAGAATCCGAAGTTTCGGTCGGGCCTGCTTCAGAACTTTGATCACGTCCAACACGCCCGGACCAGGCATCGACACATCCAGGAGCAAAACGTCGGCGTCTGTTTTGCGGCACAGCTCGATGGCGGTGTCGCCGTCGCTGGCTTCCCCGATCACTCGGATATCCCGGGAGCGCGCGACGACATGCTTCAGCCCTTCGCGCAGAATCTCATGATCGTCGGCGATGAGGAGTCGGATCATCCGGCCGCTGCGCGCGACGCCATCGTCCGCTCGGCGATGCCGACACTGAGCGTCAGCGTCGTACCGCGCCCTCCTTCTGACGAAATGGCCAGGTGTCCGCCGAGGCCTTCGGTTCTCTCGCGCATGCCGATAATCCCGAGCGACTGTGGGCTGTTGACCTTCGCTTCGGACGTGCCGACGCCATTGTCCCGGATCTTGAGGACGAGGTCCGCACCGGTCGTATAGGCCGCAATCCACACCGTTCGCGCACGGGCGTGGCGAGCCACATTCGTCAGCGCCTCCTGAAGAATGCGGAAGATCGAGGTGTCGCGATCACGATCGCGCGGCAACACGGGGATCCGGAGATCGAGATGGCACCGGCAGCCGCTCCATTCCGAAAATTCGTGGGCCTGCCACTCAATCGCCGCTTCCAAGCCCAGGTCGTCCAGAATCGCGGGCCGTAGCTCCGACGAGATGTGCTGCACGGTCTTGAGCATGCGGTCCACGAGTCCCGACATCGACTGCACACGTTTCGTCTTCGACTTGGGCATCTGCTCACCGAGCCAGGACAGATCGATCGTCAGACGCGTCAACGCTTGGCCCAGCTCGTCGTGCAGTTCTCTGGCAATCGCGGATCGCTCCTGCTCGCGAATGACCATCAGGCGCGCCGCCAAATTTCGCAGACGATCGTGCGAGTCCTCCAGCAGGTCCCGACTCCGCTTGAGTTCCGTGATGTCACGATGAAGGCCAAGATACCCCGCCCGTTCGCCATCGGCGTTCTTCACGATCGAAACGACAAGGTCGGCCCAGAACATGGAGCCGTCCTTTCGACGGCGCTGGACCTGGGAGGTCCAGGTTCCTCGGGTGCGGAGCGCGACGGTCTTTTCGGCATGACGGAGTTCTTCACCCGGCGGAAAAATCAACAAAGTCACCGGTTTCCCGATCGCTTCTTCGGCCGTGTACCCGAACAAGTGCTCCGCGCCTTTGTTCCAAAACGTCACGATGTTATCCAGATCGGTGCTGACGACGGACTCGCGCACACTGTCCAGCAGCACGGCCTGAAAACGCAAGCGATCCGTTGTTTCCCGGCGCCCCGCAATGTCCTCGACCGCCGCCCGCAACATCTCGCTGTCCTGGCGGTGTAACCCGCGCAGCCGCACCAGTTTTTTCGACCGATCCACCACGTGCAGCATCGCCTCGTCGTCCGTGTATCCGATGTCACATGTGTGCAGCCACCCGTCCGCGTCGACCATGTGGCGCGACACCATCGGATAGTTCCGGTAGCCCTGCATGACCTGGGGTCCCCGGACCCATACCTCGCCCAGCGCACCTGGTGGAACGTCCAATCCGGACGCGACGTCGACGACGCGAAACGCCGTGTTGGGCATGGCATACCCGACCGATGTGACGCGCGGATGCGTCCGCGGCATAAAATGCGTGAACGCGACCGCCTCGGTCAGCCCGTAGGCCTGTCGCACCGTGCACCCGAACTTATCGGCACACGCGCAGCCAACCGACTCTGGCAGTGGCGCCGTGAGCGACACGATGTGGCGAAGGGACGACAGCGCGTGCCGGTCGACGATCGCGTGCTTGGACAGGGTCCGAATGATGGGCGGCACGAGAAAGGCCGTCGTCACGTGATACTGCGCCATCGCGGTCATCAAGCTCGACAGCGTGAAGTGCGGGAGCGTGACGATCGTGGCCCCAGCGGACAATCCGAGGTTCACCGTGACCATGCCATACAGCTGGCAGAATGGCATCAATCCGACAAGCACCTCGTCGGTCTGAATCGGTTCCACTGCGGCGGTTTGAACCAGATTCGCGACGAGGTTGTAGTGCGACAGCATGACACCCATCGGCACATCCGTCGCGACGTTGGAATAGGTCAAGCTCGCGATGTCATCGTGAACATCTATTGACAAGGCGTCGCTATCCGTCCGCCGACGCGACGCGCTCGGCCGTATCAGCTGGTGGAGGTCGATGATACGTGTGAGGCCAACGTGTTTAGCCGCTGCGAGGATGCTGTCAGCCGCGGGCGATGCGGCGATGAGCACCTTTGCCGCTGAGTCGTGCAAGTGGTACGACAGTTCCGCCAAATTGTGGAGTGGGTTGAGCGTCGTGACGCAAGCGCCCAGCGTCGTCACCGCGTAAAATGCCGTCACGTATTCCGGAGAATTCGGCCCGAAGATCGCGACCACATCACCGCGACCGACACCACGGTCGGCAAGGCCGGCCGCGGTACACTGAATTTCCTCGGCGAGTTTGCCATACCGCACCACCCGACCAGTCACGCCGTCGATCAAGGCGGGCTTCGTCGCATGCGACGCCGCATTCATGAACACGAAGTCGACGAGAGCAACCTCAGGGACGTCGACATCGGGGAACGGACTCGAATACGTCATGGCTTCCCGCGCATGTTATTCGCCAACGGGGTGGCACACAAGTCGTTGAACACCTACCGGCTAAAGTCGGGAGAGTCCAATTCACGGTGGAGACATCGTCGGGATCACGTCTGAGCCGGACGGGGCTTGGATGACGCAGCTCGCCCGGAACCTGACCGACCCTCGGTCCTGTTCAGTAGCGCCGTTCGCCAGGCCGGCGATCCGAGCCGAGGACGTCCATCCACGCCGGGTACTCCAATGGCAACTTGCTCACCTCATCGAGTGCCTTGAGATCTTCATCGGTGAGTTTTACGTCGATGGCTCTTAGGTTGTCGTCGAGCTGCGAGATCTTGCGGGCACCGATGATCACGCTTGTCACGGTGTCGTTGGCCAGCAACCACGCGAGCGCGATCTGGGCGACCGATACGTTGTGGCGCGCGGCCGCGTCGACGAGCACGTCGAGAATATCGAAACCCTTCGCCTTGTCCACGGGCGGGAAGTCGAACTTCGCACGGCGTGCGTTGTCGTCGCCGCTGGTGCGGGTGAACTTGCCCGAGAGGAAGCCACCCGCGAGCGGGCTCCACACCAACAGCCCGAGACCCTGATCCCTGATGAGCGGCATGATCTGTCGTTCGAGCTCCCGTCCCACAAGCGAGTAGTACGACTGCGTGCAACGGAAGCGCTCCAGGTTCTCGGCCCGCGAGATCGCGAGTGCCTTCATCATCATCCACGCCTCGAGGTTCGAGCAGCCGAGGTAGCGCACCTTTCCCGCGCGCACGAGATCGTCGAGTGCCCGCAGCGTGTCCTCGACGTTCGTCAGCGTGTCGGACCGATGAATCTGATACAGGTCGATGTAGTCTGTGCCGAGACGCTTGAGGCTTGCCTCTACCGCGTCGATGATGTGCGCGCGCGAGAGGCCCACCTGGTTCGGATCGGGCCCCGTGCGGCCGCGCACCTTCGTCGCGACAATGATGTCGCGTCGCCGCGTGCCGAGCGCCTTGCCGAGCATGGTCTCGGACTCGCCCGCGGCGTACACATTGGCGGTATCGATGAAGTTGATGCCCGCGTCGAGCGCGCGGTTGACGATTGCATCCGCAGCCGCCTGATCCAGGCCGCCGATTGCCTCCCAGATCTGGGCCCGCCCGCCGAACGTCATCGTGCCAAGGCACAATTCCGACACGAACACGCCCGTGTCGGCCAGCAATCGGTATTTCACGGTCGTTTATTGTATCGCCCGCCAGGACGCACGCGGCTGGACTGCGACTTCGGATGCTGTCCCTTTTGAGAACTCTGTATGTGTTGTCTCGGTTGATGTTGCCGCTGTTCGCGGATAGGCATTCTCGCCCACGCTTGCTATCCTGATTCCAGTGTTGCGGACCGTTCAATTATCGCTTGCGGTCGCACGCGGCGCTGCAGCTCGAGGTCCTCGCATTACGACACCAGCTCCAAGTCCTCCAACGGTCCCGCCGTTGGCGACTCCGCACGCCGACCGGTTCTTATGGATCTGGCTGTCAAGCATTCGGATCACGATGACGTCGCAGTCGCGCACAATTCGTTCTGCCAGATTGACCCCGTTTTCTCCCCGCGGCCAGCTGCTTCGGCCTTTCTTCTTGGTAACTACCTCGCGAATGTCTGACCACACCGCCGCGAGAAAAGTCTGAATTTTACGAAACTGAGTTTTTCGCATGCTACAGGCTCATTGTTTGACCCTCAATGCGTGGCTTCGGCCGATTTCACGGCCCGGGCCACCTGCTCAAGGGTGCCAAACCAGACGCCTGGCTTTGATTTCATGTACATGATCAGTTTTTCAATTTGCATGACACGCGAACGATGGCCCGATACGTGTGGATGGGTTGTCAGAACGACCATCGTGTGTTCCTCGTAGGCAACGTCAAATTCATCCTTATAAATCTGAAACACTGCCTCGGGCGAAGGCAATGAGCCACCGGCGGTACCGCCGTAATACGGAAAATCGTCGAGAATCCACTCAATGGGCAACTCGATCAGTCCGCTGACGGGCTGTCCATTCGACACGATCTCGTAGGGCTGGTCCATCGCCATCATGCTGCTGTCGTACAGAAAGCCAGCTTTGTGGATCTGATCCAATGTGTACGGGCTAAACGCCCACGAGGGCGCGCGATACCCGACTGGGCGTTTCCCGATCGCCCTGGTCAGATAGTCGATCGCCTGATTCAGCAGTCGCTGTTCATGATCGGCGTCAGCCAACGACGCGTTATTCTCGTGAATCCACCCATGCACGCCAATTTCGTGACGGTTCGCCTTCAGAATGAGCGGAATCATGTCTGGATGCAGCATTGCGCTGACCGCCGGAATAAAAAATGTGGCAGGAACTTGTTGCCGCTCGAGCATCCGCAGAATCCGTGGCAACCCTTCGACGGCCCCATATTCACCTTGGGAAAGGGGAACCGGCAACGGATTGGTCCGCGAGAGTAACTCGTTGTCGATATCAAAGCTGATGGCCACTGCGACTCGAGCGCCGTTCGGCCATGCCTTCGGCGTCAGTGTGCGGCCGACTCGAGCGCCAGCGACCGCCTGTTTGATCTGCGATTCGGTCGCATCAAGCCCAATCGGTGCAACCGGTGATGGTTGAGGTGAGGCGCCGCGTTGGGTTAACG
>JBPYEE010000397.1:0-3194 GCA_051985095.1 Vicinamibacterales bacterium
CATCCGACCGCACTCGACGGCCACTACGCCGCACTCAGCAGCGAAATGCACGCCGTCTTACATCAACTGGGCATGGCCGCATGAATATCGACAACTTTTTGTACATAGAAGGCGCCTAAGCGCCTAACCGGCAAGCGCGTGTGCGACTGCTGTTCTTCGACTTCGATAACGCGACGCTCGCGCCGGCGCTCATGCTTGCATGCGGGTACGCGATTGCTGATCGCGGGGCGGGTTTCGTCTCGGCAATCGCGCCTTCAAGTTCTTTGCGCGAACGCGAACTGACTCAACAGCATGATTTACGGCTGAGTACCGGCAGACGATTGCCGGCGTTAGTGGGCCAGTCACGACGTACACGAGTGAACGGATGCTGACGATTTGGAACATGTCGCCGCCTCAGCTGTGCATACTGATGAGTTGATGTCTTAGTCAGAGCGCTGCTAATTCGGATGCTTCACAAGTCTGCGAATACATCCGAAGGTCATTCGAGGAGAAGTGACGACCGGTGTGGCATTCTGCGCGCGAGCCACTACCCATTGTTACTAGTAAAAGTACTAGATGCGCTCTGTTCATGTAACCGTGTTGTTGTGGAGCTATGATGCCGCCTCAAGGAGAAGGCACGATGAGCCTACAAGAGATCATCAATGCAGCGCCGACCGGATCCGTCGTCTCGCTCGACGGCGTGATCGAACCGCATCCGATCACCGTTCCCAAATGCCTCGCCCTCGTCGGATCAGGCCAGCTCCAAGGCGGCCTGACCATTGACGGATCGGGCGTCGTCGTCACGGGCGGTGCGACCATCGGCAACTCGAACGGCCACGACATCGTCGTGGTCCACGGCGACTATGTCACCCTCGACGGCGTGAACATCATCGGCGACCCGGTCCACGGGAACAAGCGCGGCATCGCCGCCTTCGGGTCGCACCTCACGTGCCTCAATCTCCTGGTCGACAACATTTTTCGCCCGGATCAGGATACCCAGGCGATCTGGGCTGGGGATACGCCCGGACCGATCTACATCGACCGCTGTCAGTTGTACGGGGCGGGCGAGACGGTGATGTTCGGTGGAGGCGACCCGACAAGTCCGGCCCGCGTGCCCACGAACGTCACCATCCGACGCTCGCTCCTGTCGAAGCGGCAGGAATGGGCCGCAACGGCATCGATCAAGAACGGCTTCGAGTTGAAGAACATCCGCACGCTGCTGTTCGAAGACAACACCGTCGAGTACACCTGGTCAAACGCGCAAAACGGCTTCATCCTGGTCCTCACGGTACGGGACCAGGACGGCACGGCGCCCTACAGCGTGATCTCCGACGTCGTGATCCGCAACAACGTCTTTCAACACGCCTGCGGCGGGATCAACATCCTTGGCTGCGACGATACGCAGTTCAGCTTGCGGATGACGCGCGTCCTGATTGAGAAGAATCGATTCCTCAACATCAACCCGGTCGCCTGGGCGGGCTGGAACCACCCAACGGACAAGTTGATTCAAGTGAACCATGGGCCCACGGACCTCACGATCGACGGCAACACGTTCGAGGGGGAAAACCTCGCCGCGTGGCTCTTTTTCACCGGCGCGCCGCAGTGCGTCAACCTGAACGTCACCAACAACCGAGTGCCATTTACCCTCTACGGCCTAATCGGTGATGAGTGCGGACCAGGTCTGCCGAGTTGGGAGAAATACGTCGCCAGCGGCGTGTGCGCCAACAACACACTGCCCGATGGATCTCCCGCGGACCCGGTTGGTCAATCGCGCGCAGCGGCGAGTGGCGAGGGTGTCTGATAGGACGACGGACCGCGCAGCCGCCCGGGTCCGGAACGGCTGCTATCCACATCCTCACGTGTCGGCTCTGGCGCAGCCTCTCTCGAGGACGCTGAGCCGACACGGCCCGGCCGGGTCGCTGCGTTTCGCTCGATGGGCAACGGTCGTCGTCAGCCGCAAAACATCGAGGAAATACCCCAAACGCGCGTTGTGGTTCCCTGCCTTCCCCGCGTAACTCCTGGGGGATCAGTTCATTTTCTGGCCGGCGCGCCACACATTGACGTCGACACGCCACGGCGTGCAGTCTGACGGGTTGTGTAGGTGTGATGGCCGGCGCGCCCCCCGAGGATTATCCCGACGTGGTGGCCAACAGCGGGAATTCGAGGCTGTAACACCGCGGGCAGTCACTCGGCGGAAGTCACGGCCTCCGATACCGGTGGTGACTGTCGCGAGCGAAGGTCGTGGTGCGCTGCGGCACGATCAGTTCGAGCCTTCCGCCTGGCCGGCATCTTCACAGTGCCGTGCATCTTCACCGTCGACGGTAGGGCCACGGCCTGTGACGTCGGCGCCACGACCACATCCAGCGTCGTGGTAGCGTCATCACGCACGACGCGGTCGGCGTCGATGTTCGCGTCCATCGTCCCGCTGCCGCTAATGGCGACCGTCGTGGAAGGCGCGACTCCGAGGTCTGCTCCAGGGCTCCGGTGCTGGAAGACCCCAGAGAGCGATCCGCCCGGTCGGTTTCGCTGATCATCGACTGCGGCGTATACGGTGCTTTCCAGCGTCGCGTTCAACGATGCTCCGATGGGGGAGCGGAGTCGCGTCCAGGTGTGCACCGTCGTGCTCTCACGAACGGCAAGCGCGACTTTCAGGGGTCCCGAGAACACCGTCGACAGCAGCGAGCGCAGCATCTGGCGCGTGGACTGCACATCTACGACTCTGCACTCCTCATCGAAGGCGACCGCGAAGGGTTGTCCGACGGACATCCGCCCCACGTTGCTGACGCGCACGGGGGCGCCGTTGAATGTGCTTTGGACATCGAAAACGTCTGAGGTGGACTGCGTCGGCTTGGCCCTGCGCATTCTGTGAACACACCTTCATGGTGGCGACGACGCTCGTCTTGCCGCGGATGACGCCGTTGATCGGAAGGCGAGGTCGGCCTTCGACCTTCATTGGCCCATCGAGCTTTTCCGTCACAACGATCACTTGGGAACCGAGGCCGTGCGGATCAGGATGCGTTCGGCTTGGAGAGGTGGTCCTATGCGCCGAAACCGCATTGAGAGAAGGTGACAGGCAGCAGTATCGACAGCGCCCCTCTCGCCTTGTCGAACCGATCTCGCAGACAGACCTCAGAGCCTCCTACTCCCTTCATCGGCTCGCTGGCTCGAGAACATCGAGGCGTTGCGCTGGAGGAACCCGCAAGCGGCCCGCGACG